>NZ_BAAAEH010000054.1:0-9143 GCF_039522915.1 Sphingomonas oligophenolica | reverse complement strand
GCCACACCCCACTACCGATTCTCATCTTGATTGTCGCGCGACTCTCATCCTGAATGTCGCGCTGCAGCTCACGCGCCATTGTCATTCCTTCCTATCGAATTCGGCAAAGCTCACCGGATCGCCGCTCGCATCACGCGAGGCGGACGTCCAAATCACGCGCCACCACTTCAGTCACGCACGGGGAGCGGCTATTGGTTCCATTGGCCGCCGCCCGTCTGGAGGGGGACATGTCCGCCGTTGCATCGATCACCGAAGCCAGATCCCCGGCCCGGTTCTTGCCACTATCGTGCATCCATGCGGTTCAGCCCATTAGCGAGGCGAGAGGTTGATATTGACCGTCGAGACCGAACTCTTTCGGGCCGACGACCGCCAGTGCCGCCGGGGTGACCAGTTGAGGCGGCGCTGCGCACACGATCACCGATACCCGCTGGCCGTAGGCCAGCCGCTCGGTGGGAATGGCGTGCGCGGACTCTGTGTCCACGATGGTTATGAGATCCGGGACGATGCAGCGCAACGCCCCGTCGACGCGCACGCAGAGGTTCTCGTTCTGGAAATCGATCGACGCGATGCTGTTCCCTTCGAGCGCCTTGACCATGCAGGTGCCGAACACCCAGCCGTCGCGCGTATTGCGTTCGATCGATACGATCTTCCCCTCGAACGCGCAGCGGCCATCGCCGTAGAGCGGTAGTTGGCACAAGGCCGCCGTCAGGCGCTCGACCGGAGCCCGGTCGCTGTAGGACTTGCCGTTGATGGCTCGTCCGATAGCGATTGCACCGGATAGCGTCTGCGGAACGATGGCGGTGCGCGCCTGGGCACCCGTCATCGAATAGCAGGACAGACATCCAGCTGCGCCCATCGCTGCCACGACGGGCCGAGCCAGCTCCTCTGCCTTCTGTCCATCGTCGGTCTCGAACATGACCACGTTGCCATGTTCGTCTCCGAGCGCCATCGGGGCGCAACGGATGCCGTTGATGTTCATGCTCGTCATCTGGAGCTTGGGAAACGCGCGTCCCATGCCGTCTCCGTCGATGATCGGAACCGCGCGCATCGCGGCGTAGGCCACCGGCATCATCGAATTGCAGCCCCCGATCTCCAGCGAGATGATGGCGGTCGCAGTGCGGCCAAGATAGCGCTCGAGCGCACGCACCGCGCGATCCTGGTCATCGATCGAAAGCAGCTTCTCGATCATCACCGTCGGAGCGCCCATGGCCGCCGCGACGAACACGGCGTCGTCGTCAGCCAAATTGGCAGCGTCGAGAAGGCGCACGGGGCCGTACTGATTGATCGCTTCGTAGCACAGCAACGATCCGAGGTAGGGATCTCCGCCGCCGCCTGTGCCGAGAAAGGTCGAACCGGCCGCAAGGTCCTCGATATCTTCGAGCCCGATCTGCGTGATCATGCCTGTGCCTCCGTCGCCGCCAAATCGCTTACCGCTCGGCAAATCACCCGCGTCGCTCCCCCTGACATATATTGTACCGGGATCGCCTCCAGATCGACGATCTCCACACCTTCTTTGGTCCCGCCGGCTTCGATCACCCGCTGAGTGGCGAGTTCCTGCGCTTCGGCAAGCGCCGCCTCTTTGTCCGCCGGCGAGGCGATCATGTAGAGACGGTCGATCTCTCCACTTACTTGGCCGATCGCCGCCCCGATGGCGTTCGCGACACCTGCATGATCGGGACGATGCAGCTGTGATACGCCGGGAGGCGCGTCACGCAGGAGAATGCTACCGCCCCCGACGAGAATGGCGGGCGTCGCGTCGGGCGTCGTCTTGATGCGATCGATGGCGTCGGCGATGATCCGCGCCATTTCCCGGCGAGACGATTCCAGCAGATTGTCATCCAAGTCACCCACCAGGGCCTTGTCGCCGAAATCCGCCCAGCCCGATGCGACCGCGATGTCGCTCGCGGTCAGGATGTCTCCGCCAAAGATTTTTGCGCTTTCGCGGAGCGCGAAGCCGACAGATTGCGGTCCAACGCTCACGCCGTCGCTCTGCTCGCGGACCAGGCTGCCACCGCCGAGCCCGACCGAAAGGATGTCGGGCATCCGGAAGTTGGTGCGGACCCCGCCGACGTCGACATGGACCGACGACTGCCGGGGGAAGCCCTTGGCCAGGACGCCTACGTCCGTGGTGGTGCCGCCAATGTCGATCACGACCGCGTCGGATTGCCCGGTGAGCCAAGCGGCGCCTCGCAGGCTGTTCGTGGGACCAGCCGCAAAGGTCATGACCGGATGCCGGCGAAGCTGGTCGGCGCTCATCAGCGTGCCGTCGTTCTGGCTGACATACCAGGGGCAGGTCAATTTTAGTTGTTGGAGTGCATCCCCGAAAGCCTTGGCCACGATGGCCGCTAGCGGACGAAGGCTCGCGTTCATGATCGCGGCGTTCTCGCGTTCAAGCATCCCGGCGCGGCCGAGTTCGGATGAAAGGGACACCTCGAGACCCGGCGTGGTCTCTTGAATGATAGTGGCCGCCTGGACTTCCTGCTCGTCGTTCAAGTGACTGAAGATGCAGGAAACGGCTACCTGAGTGATGCCGGCGAGTGTCGCGCGGCGGGCGGCGTTTGCTATTTCTTCGGCATCGAACGGTGCGATCGGCTGACCGTCAAAATTGAAACCGCCTCGAACGAGCGCACTGCCACCGAAGACGGTTTCGCGAACATCCTGTGGCCACCCCGAAAAGGGCGGAATGCCGCGAGACGCCGGCGCGCCGATCCTGATCGCCAGCACCTTTGTCAGTCCACGGCGTTGCACGAACGCATTGGTAAAGTGCGTCGTGCCGATCATCACCGCGCGAATCGCTTCGGGACTGACTTTTGCCTCACCGATGAGTGTTTGAACCGCTTCGACGATGCCGCTGACAACGTCCGCGCTCGTTGGGCGTTTTATCGCGGCGATAACATTGCGCCCTGAAATCAAGGCCGCATCCGTATTCGTGCCGCCGACATCTACTCCGATTCGCATCGCTTTTTATGCCCCTCTTGAATGCAACCGAGTTGCACTCGCCAAGTGGACGGGTTCAACGGCAATGCTTGGGAGGGGGCATACTCTACTTAGTAGTTCAATAATGTTCCATATGCGTCCATACTACTCGATCTGGTAGCTTATATGGCGCTCAACTCCTTCGCCCTGTGCACGGCCGAGAGACGGTCATGCACATTGAGCTTCCGATAAATGCTCTTGAGGTGAAACCGTACGCCGTGCTCGCTCATATCGAGAATCCGACCGATCACCTTATCGCTGCCGCCCTCGCTGAGCGCCTGGAGAACCTCGACCTCGCGCGTGGACAGAAGGACATCCTGAGTGCCTTCCACCATCTTGCTCGGCGCGCGGAGTGCTCCGATAAACCGCTTTCGGCCAGAGCGGCCGCCGTCTGGCTCCGAAGCGAGCTTTGCCATCGCGGACGCGAATCTCGGACTCATGGTATGAAGGAGGACCTGCCGAGCACCGAGTCGGACCCCGAGCTGCAACGCTCGGCGCAACTCGGTTTCCGCGCGCTCGTCGCCGCCATCAAGCAGAAGGGTCGCGAGGAGGATTCGATAGCGGAGGCTCGAGCGCGCCAGGTTTAGCCGATCGCTCGTCTTCAAGGCTTCGCGAAGCCCGTGCTCGGCGTCGGCGCGACGCCCATCTCTCGCTGCCAGATAGGCGCTGGCGAGTTGAAATGTCTCCTGTTCTTGCCACGTGCCGGCGGCATCGACAGGCGTTATTGGCCCCCAAGGATCGTTCGAAACGACCCCATCGCGGATCCATTGTTCACCGGACAGGACGATCGCGAGATTTTGCAGCATAGCCGCTACGCGCGGCAGCCCCTGTGCGCCCAATTTGCGCCTCTGGTCAGCCAGAGCCTCATGCGCTGGGCCGAGGCCATGATCGGCGGCGATAATCCGCGCCATTGGTTCATAGGCCGCGGCGTAGATATCGAACCACGCCTCGGAATCGGGCATGCGATAGGCGGACTTCCGGACGGAACCGCGCGCGCTCGTGAGCTGTCCCAGCTCGTATTCGAGCGACGCCATGAGCGCGGACATGACAGTCTCGGCGCCTCGGTCGTCGGCGAACTCCTGTCGCCAGCGTTTGCGCGCATCTCCGAGCGCGATCCGCGCTTTCGTGAGATCGCCTTGGGCCAGGAGGATGTTCGCTTCATGCAGGGACAGGAACAGCAAATTGTATCGCGAGTCGGCGCTTCGCGCGTGAACGCGCGCATCGATGAGATTCGCCAGGGCCGCATCGAAGTGCGCGCGTTGCGCGTGGAGAATGCAGGAGAGGGTCGATAGAAGCGACTTCCAGTCCGCCTCGTCCGCGCCCCTCGCCACCATCGAGCGAAAGCGTTCGAGATCGTCCTCCCGCTGAAGACCGCAGCCATAGACGAGCAACGTCACCCGAACGACTTCGCGATCACGCTCGAAGTCGGGCGTCTGGGGAAGGTCGCTGGTGTCCAGGGCGTCAAATGTTTGCTGCGCTTCGGTGATCCGGCCGGCCTTCATCAGCACAATGCAACGCATGAGCCGGAGGATGGGCGATCGGGCGACGCTTGCGTCTCCGGCCTGTTCGACCACTTCACGAATTGCGGAAAACCCGTGCGTCATCCAGATCAACAGCGATCCGCGATCAACGACCGCGCGCTCGATTTCTGCCTCGAGGCCTGCGCTGCGATACAGTCTGGCCGCGACGACGAGATCGCCCCGCGCCGCAAACTCCCGCGCTGCACGGGCCAGCGATTCGACCTGACTCTCTTTCGGGAGGGCTTCGAATTGCGCGGCGAGCCATTGACGAAAAATGGGATGGAGCGTCAGCTGGTTGCCTTGTCGTTCGATCAGGCCGGCAATTTTGATACTGGTTCTGGTGATCGCTTGCAGCGCGTGCGAGCGCGCGATTCCCCGTTTGTCGGGTTCAACTTCGATCGTTTCCGCGATGCTGGCATGAACGAGGGTGTCCAGTTCCTCGGGCGTGAGCACCGGCACGACCTCCTGTTCGATATATTCGTCGAGGCCGGAGGCCGCGAGGATGGCCGTCGTCTCCCAATCAGCCTCTTCCGGCGAAGCCTGTTGCGCCCACCTGCATAATAGAGTGCAGGCAGCTGGCCAGTTTCGGGCCAGGTCGGTGACCAGCTTCCGAAATCGTGAAGGAATGCGGTCTGTCCGGGAGCGAACCTCCACATCGGGCATTCGCAGGTTGCGCCAGTCCACCACCTGAGCTGTGCCATCGACGATCAGCCGGGCAAGGGTAAGCTGCTTGAGATGATGCAACGCAATCCAAATCCGCGGCGCGTCGGGAGCGGGGAAGCGGCCGTTGAGCGCCTCCGACAGCGCGTTCGCGTCCGCGCCCCGAAGACTGTCGACGATAATAATGTCGCCTTTTCCCGCGCCGAGAATGGCGTCGGCCGCGGCGCAGGGGTTGGCCCGGTGACTGGTTGCGTCAAAGCGCAGGATATGGCTCCGGCGGTCGCTGCGTGCCAAACCTTCAGCCAAGCGCAGCAGTTCGGATTTCCCGAAACCGGGAGGCGCGCAAACGACCATGATGTCGGACGAGGCTGCCAGCCTCTCGGCGAGGGCCGTTGATCGAATATCGGCATTCGCAATCTGACCGACAGCCATCACATCGCCCCCGCCTCATCCAATGTTGTGTGGTGCCGACCTCTTGAATCCATGTCGGCGCAGTCCGACTCTGTAGCACCATGTTCCTGCAGATGGAACCATACTACTACTAGAACTAGTAGTTTCGAAAACAGCCTGACAATCTCTTTCTACTAGGCAGGGAAGATCCTCTCCCTATCGCGACCCTTGTTAGCTGGCCGCCAACAGGGACACATTTCTGTAGCAAACAGGAACGGCGAAACGACGATGAAGACGATCCATCTCATTACCCCGGTTACGACCAGGGGTCTTCGTAACCTCGACGAGATTGCCCACCTGGCGAGCCCGGTGCTTTCGTTCACGCATTCTATTCTGGATCGCGGGCCGCCGTCGATCGAGTGTGAATATGACGAGGCGCTGGCCGTTCCGGACACGATCGTGCGGGCCATCGAGGCCGAACGTGATGGCGCGGACGCGATCATCATCGATTGCATGGGTGATCCGGGACTGAAGCCCGCCCGCGAAGTCGTCCGCATTCCAGTCCTTGGACCCGGTGAAACGTCGATGCATCTAGCGGCGATGCTGGGTCAGAAGTTCAGCATCGTGACGGTGCTGAACTCGGTCAGGCCAATGCTGGTTAACGCCGCGAAGGTCTACGGTGTCTATGAAAAGCTGGCGTCGGTCCTCGTCGTGGATATTCCCGTGCTCGAACTCGAGCATCGACTCGGCGAGGTGCAGCAGGCGCTGGCGGCGAAGGCGCTAGACGCTGTTGAACGCGATGGCGCCGATGTGATCGTTCTCGGCTGCACCGGCTTCCTCGGTTGCGCGGCCGCGATTGAAAAGCATCTTCTCGCGGCGGGGCACGACGTGCCTGTCATCGACCCGATCCCGGCAACGGTGTGCGTGGCGGAAGCCATCGTAAAGAGCGGCCTTCGACACAGCAAGCGGACCTACTCGGTTCCCAGGTCCAAAACCATCATCGGGTTCGACATTCCAGACTTCAAGTAAACATACAAAAGAAGGGGGTATTCATGAGCTTGTTCGAGATCAAGACACGCAGCCTGTTGATGGCGAGCGCTGTGATGCTTTTGCCGGTCGGGGCGGAAGCGCAATCGACAGGCGGAACTGGTACGGCGGCTGTACCACCTGCGGCGTCTGCAACCGAGAGCACCGATATCGGCGACATCGTCGTGACCGCGCAGCGCCGTGAACAGCGTGGCAACGACGTCGGCATTGCGATGAATGTCGTCACAGGAACCGAGCTCGCGTCCGCCGGTGTCAAGCAAGTCAACGACCTCACGGCCTTGACGACGAATGTCAACATCAAGAACACGCTCGGTAACAGCGTGCCGAACATCTCGATCCGCGGTATCGGCCTCAATGACTATGCGTCGAATAATAATCCCGCAGCCGGCGTTTATGTCGACAATGTGTATTTGGTCTCGCCGGCGATGCTTTCGTTCGGCCTGTTCGACGTTGACCGAGTCGAGATACTTAAGGGGCCGCAGGGCGATCTTTACGGCCGCAACACGACCGCCGGCGCAATCAACATCATCAGCCGACGGCCCTCGGCTACGCCGAGTGCTGATTTCGAAGTCGGTTACGGCAGCTATCGGAACTGGCACGTCAACGGCGCCGTCGGTGGCGCACTGACGTCGACTTTGAACGGACGGTTCGCCTTTGTAACGGATCAGCAGGATTCTGGCTGGGAGACGAACTATGTCACAGGCAAGCGCATCGGCAAGATCGACCGGACCGCTGCGCGGCTCCAGTTGGAATGGACACCTTCAGCCGCTTTCAAGGCGCGCTTGAGCGCTCATGCCGGCTATGATCGATCGGACGAGGCCCTTTACAAGGCCGAAAACAATCTGACGACGACCGAGGATGACCCGTATCTCAACAAGCCGCGCACTGCTGGCTCCGCCAACAATCCGCATCTCGATAACAAGTCGTTCGGTGCGTCTCTCACCATGGACTGGAATCTCGACAGCAACCTGACGCTGACGTCGATTTCGGCTTATGAACATTTCCGGCGTATCGACGTGGCCGATCAAGATGGCACGGGCCTTCGCCAGCTCGACAGCACCTTCGCCAACAAGATCAGCGAGGAGACCCAGGAACTCAGGCTGGCCTATTCGAAGGACAACCTGAACCTGATCGGCGGCGTATATTATTCGCATGACACGGTCAGCGACCGCGACTCCTACCTCATCTCGGATCTCTTTCCCTCCTTTGGGGATACGCTGGGCAATACCTATCATCAGAAGACCGAAGCCTATGCGGGCTTCCTGCATGGCGAGTGGACATTCGTGCCAAAGCTCACCTTGATTGCAGGCTTGCGCTATACTCATGAGCACAAGGTCTTCGATAACGTCACCACCTTCTTCGGCTCCAATGGCGTGTACGCCAACGCCTTCCCAACGGCGAGCAGCACGTTCTCCACTTCCAGGGTTTCTGGAAAAATTGGCCTCAACTACAAGCCTTCCGACAATACCCTGATATACGGAACCGTAAGTCGCGGCGTGAAATCGGGCGGATTCCAGGGCCAGTTGACCTTCGACCCGACGGCTATCCGGCCGTTCAGGGATGAGACGGTCACGGCTTATGAAGTCGGCATCAAGAGCCGGGTCCTCCCCAATCTTCAGATCAACGCCGCCGCCTTTGATTATGAGTACAAGGACGCACAATTCTACGGACCGCTTTTCGATTCCCCGCTTGGAACTCTGTTTGGCATCGCAAATGCCGGTAATGCTCGCGTCCGAGGGCTCGAGGGGGACATTCGCTGGCGTCCAACCCCCGGTCTGGATCTTCGTGGCGGCATCGGTTTCATCGATACGAAGATCACCAAGTCGATCGTTGCCGGTGTGGCGGAGGGAAGCCGGCTCCCGAATGCGCCGAAGCTGACCCTCAACGGCTCGATCAGATATGGCTGGACGGTTTCCGACCAGCTCCGTGCCGACATCACCCTGTCAGGCGTCTATCAGAGCCGCGTTGCGTTCGATATCGTGCGCAATCCTCCTCAGGCTGTCGAACCAGGATATTTCTTGGGGAATGCGGAGGCTGGCGTCGACCTTGGCGATCATTTCAGAGTGTCGGTCTTCGGCAAAAACCTCTTCGACAAGCTCTATCGAACGCAGGCGCTCTTCACGAGCATCGGTTGGACTTACCAGTACGGCGCTCCGCGGACGTTCGGCGTGAACCTCTCGTACAAAATGTAGGCCTGCGGGGGAGCGGGAGGGCGGCAACGCTCTCCCGCTTTATAGGGCGAGTAAAATTCCCTGCTCGGACAAGGGCCTCTACCCCGCGCCAGAACCGCGAAAATACCGCATCGCGGTCACCAAGCGGGCCACGGATATGTAGCCGAGGAGCGCGAGTGCCGTCACTCGCGCTGGCGCCTGCACTGTTGCGCCGCCGCCGCCGGATTGGCGACACGTCATCATACCGCCGTCCCGACCACCGAACCGATTCCGGCGGTGAGGGCCATCGCCAGCGCCCCCCAGAAGGTGACGCGCAGTGTTGCTTTCCACACCGGCGCACCGCCGGCGCGCGCGCCGATGCCGCCCAGCAGCGCGAGAA
>NZ_BAAAEH010000053.1:0-42172 GCF_039522915.1 Sphingomonas oligophenolica | reverse complement strand
AAAGGCTCGGTGTACCTGCTCGGCCGCGATCATCAGCGGCACGCCCCTAAAAGGGCGGGCCATCGGTAGTGGGGTGTGGCGGCTACGGGCTACGCCCTGCGCCGCCACACCCCACTACCGATTCTCATCTTGATTGTCGCGCGACTCTCATCCTGAATGTCGCGCTGCAGCTTCGACCGCCCGATCCTTCTAATGAACAACGGCGCAATGATCTGTCCATGATGCAGGGCGGGGCGAGATGAGCGCCAGAATCCGATCGCCACAGATCGAAAGCACTCCAAAGCGAAGAGGCGCTCAATCCGTTCTTGCATGTCATGTGTGGCGATGAGGAGGCCTTGCCACCAACAATCAGGCAAATTCTCCGAGATGCCAGGGCGCGTCGGTGGGCGCCCGGTGCCGTGCAGCGATAGAATTTCGGCACACCGAATAAAAAGTGCAAAGAATCCGCAAGGTGTTTGAAAAGATCTGTTGAAACTTGAGGTAAGACTCGATAATTTGATTCTCAGGAGTGCAGGCTTTGCCGGGCTCCCCGTGGAAGTGGGCTCGGAGACGAGCGAGACTGGAAGAGGGCGGCGGAAACCCAGCGCCGCCTGTGCCTGAGTTCGCGTGACGGACCCCATAAATTGGCGGGCGGAAACGTAGTCCAGGCAATTTTATATCAGCTGGGCATTACCGGATCGAGGGGAGTAATCAGGTGAGCATTCTTCATTCAAAGACGATTTTAAAAGCGTCAGTCGCGGCGATTTCGCTGGGCTGTATTTCGACGCCATCGCACGCCCAGAGCGAGCCGGCGCCCGTACCTTCGCCTGTCCCAGCGCCCCCGCAGACCGGCGGCGACACCGCGACGACCAACGGAAACGAAGACATCGTTGTCACCGCGACACGCAATTCGCAGCTGCTCAGCAAGGTGCCCCTTAGCATCAGCGCCTTCTCCCAGGAGAAGATGGATTTGCTTGGGGTCAAGACAATCGCCGACATCGCGGCGCTGACGCCCGGCGTTACGTTCACGCAGCGCAAGGCAATTGCCATTCGCGGTATTGTCAGCAACGCAGGTGCCGGCACGACTGGTATCTACATCGACGAGACCCCGGTTCAGATCTATAACGCTGGTGCTTTTGTCACCGATGCCGTTCCGGCACTCTTCGATCTTGATCGCGTCGAGGTCTTGCGTGGCCCTCAGGGCACGTTGTTTGGATCGGGCTCGATGGGGGGTACGGTTCGATACATCACACCTCAACCGAGCCTCACGAAATATTCGGTCTATGCTCGTGGCGAAGCATCATACATCGATAAGGGTGGACCGAATTTTGAAGGCGGCGTGGCAGTCGGCGGTCCTATCATTCAGGACAAGCTGGGCTTCCGGGCGAGCGGCTATTACCGCCGCGACGGGGGTTGGATCGACCGCATCGATCGCGCCACCGGGGCAATCGCCGACAAGCAAGCGAACTGGGGCGAGAGCTATGCGTTGCGCGCAGCGCTGACCTGGAAGCCAATTGACGCAGTTGAGTTGACGCCTGCGATCTTTCACCAGTATCGCTATACCAACACGAGCCAAGGCTTCCCGGTCACTACGGGTGACGGCGCTTCGGCCTCGTGGGAAGGCTTTTCCGACCCGAGCCATGGCATCTTCCGCAGTGGCGCCCGGATTCCTACGCCAGGACGGGATCGCAGTACGCTTTACAGTCTCACGACTAAGATCGAGCTTGGCACGGCTGAGTTGATTGGAAGCACTGCATATTATGAGCGCAAGAATCACAATATCACCGATTCCTCGACGTACGACTCATTCTTTCTAGGCGCGACCATAACCCCGACCAGTGTCAACATTCCGGGATTTGGTGATTGGGATTCCTATGATGAAATCTACACCACGCAGCGTTCCTTCTCTCAGGAAGTGCGTATCCAGTCCGGTCGCCAGCAGTCGTTCCGGTGGGTCGCCGGTATCTTTTACGAGCACAACAAGCAGTTCAATACCGAGTCATTCCATACGCCCAGCCTGGACGCGCTGATTGGCGCGCCCTCGACCGTCCGAGGGGATCTGGGGTTCTTTGGTTCGATCGATTCCAAGAACTCGCAGATCGCGGGCTTCGCGCAGTTTGATTATGATGTTACCGATCGGATCACATTGACGGCCGGCATCCGTAAAGCGCAACTCAAATACAGTTTTAACGGCGAGAATGATGGTTTTTACAACGGCGGTTTAACGTCGGCTAGCGGCAATACGAAGGACAGCCCTTGGACGCCGAAGTTCGGCGCGCAGTTTAAGGTTGACGAAAACAATCTATTTTACGCCAATGTCGCAAAGGGCTTCCGCACCGGGGGGGCCAATGCACCGATCGCGGACACCGTTTGCCGCAACGATCTGGCGGCATCTGGTTTCGCCTCTGCTCCCCCTACTTATGGGTCGGACAGTGTGTGGAATTATGAGGTTGGCGCTAAGAACAAGTTGTTTGGCAACAAGCTCCAGATATCGAGCAGCGTGTTCAGGGTCGATTGGTCGCAAATCCAGTCTCGGCTTTTCCTGCCTTGTGGTTTTTTTATCGTAGCCAATCTCGGCAAGGCCAAGAGCCAAGGTTTCGACGTCCAACTTTCGGCGCGCGTTGCCGATCATCTGACTCTCGGCGCGAATGTCGGATATAATGACGCCAAGTATACGCAGACGCTTGCAACATCATTGCCCGGCGTCAACCTTGTGACCAAGGGCGACAAGTTGCCGATTTCGCCGTGGACGGCGACGGTCACCGGTGATTTTGACTTCGACCTTGGCGGCAAGTCATCCTATGTCCACGCGGAATATCGCTACCAGAGCGGATATCCCAATCTCATTGAGCAGAATCCTGCCAACACTACGTTCAATCCGAACTATTATGATCGTTCGGCGACGCATCTCGTCTATCTGCGGGCTGGAATGCGATTTGACGCACTAGATGTTTCGGTATTCGCGAATAATCTGTTGAACAGCCACACCACTACAGGTCGCGCCAGCGACAACGGGACCTCACTGTTCATCATCAATAATCTGCAGCCGCGTGTGATCGGCATGACGCTCACCTACCGGCGCTGAGGGCGTTGCGCTGTCCCACGGACAGCTTCGAGCGGCCGCGGCGACGAGGAGTTCGCTGCGGCCGTTTTTGCGAGATGGGGGGCGACGGCTGCAATTCGCTATAGATCATACGATCTTTATGATGTATAAGAGAGCATATGATCTTATATCGGAAGGCGTTTTCCATGGATCCGCGTTGCGCTCGCTATTCCGTCACGATCGAAAATCGAATGGACAGTCACTATCCGAACGATGTCTTGCCAGGCGGCACGAGCGTCGAGCTGTTCGGCGTGGCCAGCACCAAGATGGCGATGATGCTGGACGGCGCCATCGGCTTCATGCGGGCGTTTGGGGAACTGGAATTCGTCGCGCCCGCCTATCAGGGGGATTTCGTTCGAGTGACGGCGCAAGTCTTGACCGTAGGCCGCACGTCGCGCCGGCGCTCATACGAAGCTTATGTTGCGCCGCGCGTCTACGGTATGAGCGACAATTCATCGCACCGCGAAGTGCTGGATGAACCGATACTGATCGCGCGTGGCGTCGGGGTCGCCGTGACCCCACTCGAATCCCAGCGGCGGACGCCGGCCGAGTGCCGACCCGGCCAGCCCTGACCGGGCTGCGACCAGCTGGTTTTCCTTCCCTGCCATCCGATCCATCGAAGGGTTTTCCGTTAAAATGTCGAGACTAGAGGTGCTGTCGCAGAAGGTTCCGCCTTACTCTGAACGGCGCGCGCAAATAGAGGCCGAGCCTTTGCCCGAGAATCTCGGTGCGCTTCTGGATGAGGCGGCCGCTGAGGCTCCTGATACGGTGGCGCTGAATTTCTTCGAGGACGGCGAAACGCTTACCTATCGCGAGTTGCAGGCGCGGGTGAACCGATTGGCCAGTGGGATGGTTGCCCGTGGTATTGGCAAGGGCTCCCATATTGGCGTGATGATCCCCAACATATCAGCGTTTCCGATCAGCTGGCTGGCGATCGCGCGGATCGGTGCGGTGATGATCCCGATCAATATCGCTTATACTGGTCGCGAACTCGAATATGTGCTGGAAACGGGCGATGCGGATTACCTGCTGATCGACGAAAGTTGTCTGCCCGTATTGGCCGAAGTGCCGGGAGCGCCCGTGGCTACGGCCTCCGATCGAGTTTTCGTGCGTGGAGGCGGCTCGGAGACGTATCGATCCTGGGATGCGCTGGCCGATGGGCAACCGGATGTGCCTGGAGCGTTCGAGGCGGTCGACCGCGACGACCTGCTCAATATCCAGTTCACGTCCGGCACCACCGGATTCCCGAAGGGGTGCATGCTGACGCAGGACTATTGGCTGCTGATCGGCAAGCAGGCTGCTTCGCGCGATGGGCGTCGTTATCTGCGCATCCTGGCATCCACGCCTTTCTTCTACATGGACCCGCAATGGGGTTTCCTGATGGCGATGTATCAGCGCGGTACGCTCTTTGTGGCGCGCCGCCAGAGTGGGTCGCGCTTCATGAAATGGGTGCGTGAACACCGCATCCAATTCGGGCTGCTGCCAGAGGTGGTCTTCAAGCAGCCGTCGACGCCGGAGGATGGCCAGAACGAAGTAATCCGAATGAATATCTACGGCGTCAGTAGGGATCTGCACGCGGCGATCGAGGAGCGCTTCGACCTGGTAGCGCGTGAGGCTTACGGCATGACGGAGATCGGTTCGGGGCTATCGGTGCCGATCGAGGCCGCGGAGAAGGTGGGTTCGGGATCATGTGGCGTCCCCGCGCCCTTCCGTGAAGCGCGGATCGCCGATCCGGAAGGGAACACCTTGCCACAGGGTGAAGTGGGCGAGCTGCTCATTCGCGGGCGATCCATCCTCAAAGGCTATTACAACAATCCGGAAGCCACCGCCGCGTCGTTCCACGGCGAGTGGTTCCGTACCGGCGACCTGTTTCAGCAGGACGACGACGGCTATTTCCGGATCGTCGGGCGGGTCAAAGACATGATCCGCCGTGCTGGCGAAAATATCTCGGCACGCGAGGTTGAGGCGGTGATCGTGGCGTTGCCGGAAGTCGCCGAGGTCGCGGCGTTGCCGGTTAAGGACGACACGCGCGGCGAGGAGATCAAGGTGTGTATCACCCTGCGCGACAGTGCGAGGCTTACAAAGGATTTGCTGCCGACCGTCATCCGGCACTGCCAGGACAATCTCGCGCCGTTCAAGGTGCCGCGCTATTATGCCTTCCCGGCTGAGCTGCCCCATACGGCATCCGGCAAGATCGCAAAGGCGCAGCTGATCGCCGCTAGCCCGGATCTGCGAGCAGGCAGCTATGATCGCGTAACCGAGAGTTGGGTTTCGCAATGACCCTAGGAGAGGCGTTTCTTGGCCAAAACGTTCGGGTTATGGGTCGTCCCCTGACGGGAACGAGAGGAAAGGACGCTTGGCCATGACGATCGACACGTTATTTGCTAAGATTGAGAAAGATTACGATAGCCTGCCCCCTCGGCTCCGCAAGGTGGCGCGCTATGTCATTCAAAATCCCACCACGGTTGCCCTGTCGCCGCTTCGCAAGGTCGCGAGCGGCGCGGGGGTAAGTTCGACTACTTTGATCCGCCTGGCGACCACGCTGGGATTTGATACGTATGATGATTTTCGCGAGCCCTTCCGCGACAGTCTGCGTCCCGGTAGCGAGCGTTATTCCGGCGCCGCGACTCAAATTGTCGACCAACGCGGGGATCATGGTTTTGAGGCCGTCTTCGCGCGAACCGGCGAAACGATTGGCGCGCAGATCACTGAAGTGTTCCAGAGCGTCAGCGCTGCCGACGTAGCTGCCGCCGGCAAGGCTCTCGCCAAGGCGCGCAGGGTCTATGTCCTCGGATTGCGCAGTACCTTCGCTGCCGCCTTCTATTTTCATTACGCAACTCGGTCTTTTCAGGATAATATCCGTCTGATCGACGCGCGCCACGGCATGTTGCTCGACGAGTTCCTCGACATAGGCGAGGACGATGCGCTTCTGGCCATCAGCTTCGATCCCTATCCGACCGAGACGGTGCGATCCGTCAGTCACGCCGCGGAGCGCGGCGCAACGATCGTGGCAATCACCGACAACCGGCTCTCGCCGCTGGCTCAACGCGCCCAGCACGTGTTCATCGTCCCCAATGTGAACTCTTCTTTCTACACGTCGCTGGTGCCCACCCTGGCGTTGCTGGAGGCGCTGATCTCTTTCCTGCTGATGGAGGGTGGGCGTCCCAACGTAGATAAGATCAAGAAGCGTTTCGCCCTTCTCGAGCTGCAGGGCGCCTACTGGAGCGATCGTGGTGACGGCTGACCGACCAGTTTGCTGAGGCGAGTGAGAGGCACATGCATACCGCTTACGATATTAAGAGCGAGATGTTCGCGATCCGCTGCAATGGCGCTCAAGTCGCGCGCGACGATTTTCTCGACTGGGGATTGCGCGATCGCTTCGGACTCGTCGTCAACGCCGCGCTCGGCGGGCTCGGCGCGGGATTGTTGACGATGCTCGCAATCACAGCCTTCTATGACGAGCCGACCCGCAAGCGGCGTAAGTGGCCTCTCTATCCGGATATCTACCTGTTCCATGTTGGCGGCCCGTGGGGATCCCATGGTGGGTTCGATTTCTGGCCCGATCGCAAGGACGTGCAAGTTTCTGACGACCCGACCGACGTCCTGCGCGCGATCAACGACCGGGGCATCACGCACCTTGCTGTGCCGGATGGTACATTGCAGAAGACAGTTCACCGGTACAAGGAACCGGAAGCGGCGCTCGATCGCATCAAGCACTGTTATGCCTACGCCCCGAGCGGGAGCGTTGCCGGAGCTGACGTCGTGATCACGGCTGATGCGGACGGCGTGCTGAGCAATTTCGAGACGACCCTTCAGCCGCAGATCATGCTGGATTACATGGCCGCCGAAGTTGATCGGAACAAATCGCTGCGCGTGGGTACAGTAGCGGGCGACGATGCCAGGCGGGCCATGGCCTATGGGCGGGCGCGGCTGGACGAGATCGACCGGAATGGGCCGGACTATCGCGCCGCAGCCGAGCGCTTGGCCGCAGCGCGCGACGGGGCGGGGTTAGAGGAGCGCTTGCGCCGCATCGATGTGCACACGGCATTGGAGTTGCTGGGGCCAGCGCGCGTTGTCCCGTCATGAAGAAGCTTCGGCGTGGCGATTTGACGGAGTGAGATGCGAGAATGCCCCGGCCGGGCTTCGTATGGCTTCGATATAGTCCGTCCGGTCGGTGGATTAATGATTTTAGCCCGGTGCGAACGGTCGGTTTTCAGCTGGCTTCGGCAGTTCGAACTTGACGGGACGCAAACTTGAGGACAACCTCAATTATACGATCAGGTTTGAGGACGAAGCCGCCCCTTACCCGGCATTCACAGTCGGCGCGCTGCATACCGATTCGATTTTTAGATGGAGGATCACATGAGCAGGAATCCACAGTTTAACGTCGGCCTGGGTCTGGTCTGGGGCAACCTGTTTAAGGACCTGACCGACGAGCAGATGTACATGAAAGAGCTCGAGATGGGCATCAAAGCGGAGGAGATCGGGTTCGATTCGGTTTGGTCGGTCGAGCATCATTTCGACTCATACGCCATGTGTCCCAGCAATTTTCAGGCGTTGACCTACATCGCGGCGCGGACCAGCACGATCCAGCTCGGACTGGGTGCGGTGATCTTGCCGTGGAATGATCCGCTGCGCGTTGTAGAAAATGTCGCGATGCTGGATATCATGTCAGGCGGCCGCGTACTGCTGGGCTTCGGCCGCGGCCTCGCTAAGAAGGAATATGTTGGCTTCCGCCAGGATATGGCCGAGTCACGCGAACGGTTCGACGAGGCGTCCCGCTTTGTGGTCGAGGCGCTTGAAACTGGGTTTGCCGAGTTCGACGGCAAATATTACAAGCAGCCACGGGTCGAGATCCGTCCGCGCCCGCCCCGCAGCTTCGAAGGCCGCCTTTACGGCGTCGCCATGTCGCCTGACTCCGTGATTCCCGTCGCGGAAATCGGTGCTACCATGGCGATGTTCGTCCAGGGATCAATTGAAAGCGCGCTGCCCGCCATCCAAGCCCATCGCGACCATTTCTTCAAAAAGTTCGGCCGCATGCCGAACCCGGTCGCGATGACCGACTTCACATACTGCCACGAGGATGCGGCTGAGGCGGAACGCGGCGCCCGTGAACATCTGTCTGCTTATTTCATGTCGGTCATGCGCCACTATGAGCTGATGGGGACCGATTTCGAGGGTGTGAAGGGCTATGATAGCTACGACGCCGCCGCGAAGATGATGCGCGACATGGGGAAGGAGGCCGTGCTGGAAGGTTACATTCAGACGCAGAACTGGGGCACGCCGGAGCAGATCCTCGAGAAGTTCAAGAAGCGCATGGAGGTCACCGGCGGCTATCAACAACGTTTCTGCTGCTCGTTTGGTGCCATGCCGTACGAGAAGGTCGAGGCGAGCATGCGCCTGTTGGGCAAGCAAGTCTTGCCGGAGATGCGTCGCATCGCCGACGACATGCTGGTTCCTGCCTGAGCGCACTCGGTCAGGAGTATCGCATGAGCGTTCCGATCACCAAGATAGCCCCTCAATCCCAATCCCAGCGTGCAAAGGCCGTCATCGGCGCGCTGAGAGAAGGAGGCCCCGCGATCATCGCCGAGGGGCGCGATGCGAACAGCTTTCTTCATTTGGTTGCGGCTGGACGATGCATCGAAGCGGGTGTCGTAAACCGAATGGCCAATGAAGCGCGAGGGGTGGTATTCCTCGCGCTGTCTCGGCAGCAGGCGGAACGTCTAGGCTTGCGTCGGCTAGGGCCCGCCAACCCCAAACGCTGGTCGTGGGGGGTGAGCGCGTCCATCGAGGCGCGGGACGGCGTCGACACAGGCATATCCGCGATGGATCGGGCGCGGACCATCGCAGTCGCATCGTCAATGTCCGCCACGCCCGATGATGTCGTCAGTCCCGGCCACGTTTTTCCCATCATCGCCCATTCGGGAGGCCTCTTATCTTGGCAGGCGGTCGCGGAGGCAGCTGTGGAGGCTGTCGAGCTGGCGGGCTGCGGCGAGGCGGCGGCCCTTTGCCATATCCTGACCGATCTCGGGGACGCGGCTACCTGGGGCGATCTGCCGACGCTCACCGCCCTGCGTGGCCTTCCGGTGGCGACGATTTCGGACTTGTTAGTCTTCCGGCATTCGGAGGGCGACAGTTTGGAGCAGGCTTTTGCCTGCGCCTTTCAATAGCGCTCAAAGTGGCGTGCCTCGCATGCAGGGAGCGAATTCCCCGGCTTCGAGGCGGCCCGAGACTCTGGTCTGCGTAATGGCGGCGCAGACCGAGGACGTGGAGCCAGCGAGTCTTCGTTCGTCCGGGTTTATCCCTCGGCCGAAGCATCTTTCGGCATCAGGTATTGGCGCTGCCGCTAGTGTAACCGGTGATCGCAGTCGATGACGCGAGACTTTGTGAGCGTGGGGAACCGCTGGGACGATCCTGCTGCGTCGGTATGCCAACTCGGGGCGCGCTGGGCACGTGGGGTTCAGTCTGACCCGTAGGCGCCGATCACGCGAGATGAACTGCCAAGGCTCGCGCCACCTTCGAAACACGAAAACCGGAAAGGAAGAAACATGCTCGAGAACCGAACCGCGTTGATCACTGGGGGTGGTAAAGGAATTGGGGCGGCGACTGCGGCGGCACTGTCTCGCGCTGGTGCGAAGGTCATCATCGCCGATCTGGACATATCCTTGGCGAATGCAACGGCCGCGTCCATCTCCGCGGATGGCGGACACGCATCCGCCTATCAGCTCGACGTTGCGAACCGGGAAGCGATCGCCGAAATGGCCATCGTTCTAGCAGCGAACCACGATCCAATCTCGATTCTGGTGAATAACGCTGGCATTGTCGGGGGCTTGCCGATCGACGACCCAAAGGTGATGGAATCATGGGATCGGGAGATCGCGGTCAATCTTACCGGCGTCGTTGTCGTGACGCGCGCCTTTCTGAAACCGCTGCGCGAGACCAAGGGAACAGTGGTGAACCTCGCCTCAGTCGCATCTTTTCAAGCGGTGACCGGTGGCCTCGGGTACCAGGCTAGCAAAGCCGGGGTCAAGATTCTGACGCAGACGCTTGCGAGGGAACTTGGGAAGGATGGAGTGCGGGTCAACGCGGTCGCACCGGGCATCATACAGACCGACATGTCAGCGGCGGTCATTGCGAACCCAACATGGCTGGCAACGCAATTGAGCCGAATACCTTTGGAACGCGTGGGTACGGCGACGGATGTTGCGGATTCGATCGTGTTTCTGTGTTCTGACAAGTCGCGATACCTCACGGGCGTCATCCTCCCGGTGGATGGGGGATTTCTCGCGGTCTGACGGCTGCGTCGTCGCGCCATTGTTGCAGGCGACCAGCAGGCCGCCGAAGCCCATGAAGCACGAGCGCGGCTGCTGGCCACACCGGAACAGACCGGCGACGACGTGCTGACCCGCGGGCGGACCACGCGCCGAACCGCGCGCCTCAAAATCGCGCTGTCCGAGCATCTGTCGCCGGCCTTGAACGACGCGCGCCCGGTCGCGACGGTGGACCGCCTTCGCGCCGTGCTTGCGACCGCTGCCCTCAATGCGGCGCAGGAGAAGACATTGTATCATATCGGCCGCTCGACCGACCGTGTGCTCGGCGTTCATGGAGTCGCTGGCGCCGGCAAGTCGATGCTCGTCCGCTCGCTGGTAGCTGCGGCTGAGGATGGGACGCACTTCATCGCGCTGGCCCTGAGCTCCTCAGCGGCAGCCAATCTCGGCCAGACCGCCGCCCGATATAGGTCGCACGAGCGAGACCGTTACGAGCGTGAAAAGCGCTTGTTGGAACATCGGGTCAGTCCGGCACTGGGCTACGCTGAGCGCGTAAGATCGTTGATCGAGGCAGCCCCGTCAGCACGTGGCGCCATCATTGGCGAATGGCTTAGGGCTATCGAAAAGGACGTCTCCACAGCCAGCCAATATCCATTCCGGGACGGGGCGACCTTCATCGCGGCTTGCGGGCCTGGCGTTGCTCCTGACAGGAACCGTTCTCAAGGCATTCGATGCCGATTGCGCTCCCGCTCGCGACATTGCTCGGGGACGCGCGGGACATGCCCATCGATCCGCTGATCTGGTCGATTGAACGCCTGTCACGCAATCCTGACCTTCACCGAGCGGTCATGACGCTGGCGCGGCGTCCTGTGGGATCGTCCAGTCGGGAGCCGCATGGGGTGGCGGAGCATTGCCGATATCCATGAGAGAGAATTTACCGAACAAGGCCGGAAAAGGATTTCAAATGTTGTACTGAAGGACCTTCATGTAATAGCATCATGATTAGAAATATTGTGAATTATATCTTTCATCGTAGTAATGCCCGCGAATCCCCCGACGTCCACTTTCGTGACTCAGTAAGACTAGTGCTCCACGGCCATTGGCGATCTTCGGCAGCCTATCACGTTCGCTGCGGGCCGATCGAAGCGATCGCCAGAGCAAAGCCCGAAGTCCAGCCCGATGCGGATGGCGCGGCGGCATGAGCACTGCACGCCAATTTGACGCGATCGACCGCAAGCTGCTCTTCAAACTGCAGCGCGACGCATCGCTCAGCCACGCCGATCTGGCCGAACGCGTCGGTGCATCGACGGCATCCTGCTGGCGCCGAATCCGCGCACCGGAAACCGACGGTGTGCTTGGTCCACAGGTCCGACTCGTCAATGCGACGCGCATCGGGCGTGGCGTCAACGTGCTTTGCCATATCCGAATGAAAAGCCATTCCGCCGAGGCGACGGAAGCCTTCGAGAGTCTCGGTGCCTCGCGAGAGGAATTTATCGAATGCTATTCGATGTCAGGCGATTGGGACTATCTGCTCCGGATCCTCGTGGCGGACGTCGAGGATTATAACCGGTTCCTGATGCGGACCGTTCTGCGACACCCTTCCGTCGCGACTGGATCTTCGCATTTCGCGTTGACGCAGGTGTAGTACACGACCGCAGTGCCGCTTTAGTGTGATTTCTGGCGCGCGCTCGCCCATGATCACCGTGCCGAAAGCCTCGACAAGGTGACCCGATCCGGGCGCGCCGCGATGCCGCGCGTCTCGCGCCATCGAGCTTCCATCGACCGAAGCTTTTCAAACGAGACTTTCGATTAATAATTCCTGCGCGCCCTGCCACAGGGTGCGCTTTCCAAGCACGGGCAGCTGTTCGAGGCCCTCGACGATCGTCAGGAAATGATTGCCGGCCAACTGGCCGAGCTTGCTGGCGAAGCTGACCCCGCCATAAGCCAGCAGGATTTCGGTCTCGCTGTAGCCGCCGGGATAGAAGATCATCTGGCCGGGAGCAGGATAGCTTGTGGCGTTCTCGAAGCCGAACGGCATCGCCTCATCGCCCATCGGAACCCAGCATCCTTCGCCGCTCCAACGGCTATGAATGAATTTGGTGGTGTAGGGGAGCTGCGCTTCGAAATAGCGGCATGTCTGGGGCGCCTGTTCGCGCTCAAGACGTCCAACAAAACGCAGGTCTCCGGTCGTGATAAGCACGTCGCTCATGGTATTTCATCAGTATTTTACAGTGCGATCGGAGTGATGCCGGGCAATGACTTCGATCTCGATCAGGGCGGATGGCAGTACGAGGTCGCTCACGACCGTCGATCGAGCGGGCTTATGTTCGCCGAAGCAGGCAGAGTAGGCGGCGTCGAAGGCGGCAAAGTCCGCAGCATTCTTTAGCCACACGGTGGACTTCACGATGTCGTCGAGCGTCAGATTCCTGGTCCGAAGGACAGCGACGATGTTGGCGATAACCTGACGGGTCTGTCCGTCGATGTCAGAGGCCGAAATCCCCCGATTTGCATCGAGCGGCAGCTGGCCGGAAAGAAACAGGAACGGATCGCTTTCCACGGCCGGAACGAGATGGGGTGTCATTAAAAAAACTCCTGCGGGTTTCGGAATTATCGAGCATCCACGGGGTGGAGCGGCGATTTGCGGTCGCGCTGGAGCCGCCAGATGCCGATAGTCAGCAGCGGTACGACGTAGACGGTGATGAAGGCGACGGCGAGCCAGCGGTAGCCGTCGGCGATCAGCGCCACGAGGCCGATACGATCGGCGACAAAAATCGCGCCGACGAGAATGCCGACGGTGATGACGGCGCGATGCCCGTTTGACAGATCGCTGCCGCGCCGCTTCGTATAGGCGTTGGCGATCCGTTCGTTGATGGCATGAACCTGTCCCGTGCCGCTTTCGAGAAGCGCGGCGAAAATCATGATCTGGAAAACATACCGGAAAACGGGAAAATCCAGACGGGCCAGCAGAAAGTCCGAGGGCAGCGTCTCATTCGATATCTGCGGATAAAAGGCGCACATCGCGATAAAGAAGAGGATCGCCGGAAGCATGGCGAGTGGACCCGCGAGCAGACCGGCGGCCACGGCGTCGCGCGAACTGGTCAAATGCCGCATGATGGGAAGAATGAGGACGGCGCCGACGGCATTGTAGCCCGCGTAGGTGAGCCCACCCATAAACCATCTGGGTTGCGCCGGCGCCACGAAAGCCTGGGCGATCGGGGTGCTGAACCGAGTCAAAGCCAGCGCGAGAAAGACCGCATAGGTACCGTAGAGGAAGAAGGAGACATATTTGAAGAGCTGTTCCACCGACTCGTTTCCGAAGGTGGCGAAAATTGTGATCGAGCCGGCCAGCAGCAGCGCCCCCGCGATCGGCGGCCAGCCGAACAGGGCCTGGCCGATCGCTCCGGCCGCTGCAGCGAATACCGCCAGGATCAGGGTCATCCCTAGAATGAATGCGATCTCGAAGGCCGGCCAGAACGGTCCCAGCAGATATGAGAAGAAGGTTCGATAGTCTCGCGCCCCGATGCGCACGGCGATCAGGAAGGTCAGCGCGCAAACCAGACTCCACACGCAGGTGGAAACGAGCATGCCGAGCAGTCCGCCCCATGGCCCGCTGGGCATGAAGAAGGTGGCTAGCTCGCGGCCCGTCGCATAGCCGCCGCCGATGACGACCGCCTTGAAAGCGAATCCTGGAAGCAGAAGCCGGCGGAACCAATTCGACCCTGCCTGCACCTCGCCCGCTCCCCTTCACAATGTCAGGCAGCCCTAGGTGAAATCCCTAGAAGTGACAATATTTTTCTGTAATTGGCTATTTCTCTAATTTGGAGAATATGTGACACCGCATTGGTCGTATCGGTGTAACCGTCTTGAAGGAGAATCGATGATCGCGCTTCCTGCCATAAGCCTTGACGATAAATATGAGATCGGGCCGGGCCACGCGCTCGTCGCGGGCCGGCAGGCGCTGGTGCGGTTGCCCATCGTCCAGCGAGAGCTCGACAAGCGCATGGGGCTCAACACGGCCGGCTATATCAGCGGGTACCGGGGCTCACCGCTCGGGAGCTACGATGCCGAGCTGTGGAAGGCGGCAAAGACGCTCGCCGAGCATGACGTGATCTTTGATCCGGGCCTGAACGAGGATCTCGCACTTACGGCCGTTGCGGGAACCCAACAGATCGATTTCGTGCCCGGGCGCAAGGTCGATGGCGTGTTCGGCATCTGGTACGGAAAGGGGCCGGGCGTTGATCGGTCGGGTGACGCGATCAAGCACGCCAATCTGGCAGGAACCTCGCCGCTAGGTGGTGTCGTGTTGATTTTCGGCGACGATCACGCGGGAAAGTCGTCGACAACCGCTCATCAAAGCGATTTGACCCTGGCAAGTTGGGGCGTTCCAATTCTTTACCCGGCGACGGTTTCCGAAGTGCTGCCCTTTGGGCTGGCTGCGATCGCGATGTCGCGCTTCTCGGGCGCCTTGGTCGGGCTGAAGATCGTCAACGAAACGGCCGAATCCACGGGCGTGCTCGATCTGTCGCTGCCGTCGGATTTCACGCTTCCCGATATCGCGATGCCGGACGGAGGCGTGCATGTGCGGCCGGAGTTCCTGGCCATGCGAAGCCAAGAAGCTCGCCTGCAATTCAAACTTTCCCGAGCCCAGGCCTTCGCGCGCGCCAACCATCTCGACCGGATAGGTTACGGCGCCGCGGAACCTAAGCTGCTCATCGCGACAGCGGGCAAGGCCTATGCAGACGTACTCGATGCACTGACCTTGCTGGGCCTGGATGACGCCAAATGTCGGGCGGCTGGTATCGGCGTTTACAAGATCGGGCTGATCTTTCCGGTCGAACCCGAAACCCTGATTGCCGCAGCATCCGCGGCCGCCGAGATTCTTTTCGTCGAGGAGAAGCAGGCCCATGCGGAAAATCAGGCGAAGCAGATCCTGTTCAACCGATCCATCCGCCCAGAAATCAGCGGTAAGATGACGGCCGATGGTATGCCGCTCCTACCCTCCGATGCTCCGCTTAACAGCAAGATCGTAGCCGCGGCCATAGCGTCCCGGATCAAGGCGACCTTGCCCGACATCGCGGCCGATTTGCACCTCCACAAGACGGCATCCTCGTCAGCCAAGGAGGGAGCGCCCGAGATCGTCAGGAGGCCCGCCTTCTGCTCGGGTTGCCCGCACAATATGTCTACGAAGGTGCCATCGGGATCGGTCGGTGCGACTGGCATCGGATGCCATGGCATGGCCGTGTTCCATCCTGATCGCAATCCGTTGCCGATGGGGCAGATGGGCGCGGAGGGCGCCAACTGGATCGGGCTCTCCCATTTTACGACAACACCCCATATCTTTCAGAATCTGGGCGACGGTACATATAACCATTCGGGCTCGCTCGCGATCCGCGCGGCTGTCCAGGCCGGCGTGAACATCACCTTCAAAGTCCTGTTCAACGACGCCGTCGCAATGACCGGCGGACAGCCGGTGGAGGGGCATCTCTCCGTGAGCGGCATTGCCCGCCAGGTGGCGGCGGAAGGTGTGAAGAGCGTCGTCGTGCTGTCAGAAAGTCCTGACCGGTTCGCCGACGAGCCGCTACCGGCGGGAACGGAACTGCGCCATCGCGACGAACTCGATGTCGTGCAACGGTTTCTGCGCGATCAGCCGGGTGTCACCGTGCTGATCTACGATCAGGTATGCGCGGCTGAAAAGCGCCGCCGTCGCAAGGTCGGAAGCTTCCCTGATCCGGATCGGCGCATGTTCATCAACTCCGCCGTCTGCGAAGGATGCGGCGACTGTTCGGTACAGTCGAATTGCCTAGCTATCGAACCGCTAGACACGGAGCTGGGGCTCAAGCGGCGCATCGATCAGTCGGCATGCAACAAGGATTTTTCGTGCCAGAAAGGGTTCTGCCCTTCTTTCGTCACGGTCGAGGGAGCTAAGCGGCGCTCGCGCGCCAGCGCCGAAACCGCGTCTGCAGACGAAATCCCGGCGCCGCAGATCCCGACGGTAGAGCAGACGTTCGATATCATCATCGCGGGTATTGGTGGCACCGGAGTCGTCACGATCGGCGCAATCCTCGGCATGGCCGCGCGGATCGAGGGGCTCGGCGTCAATCTTTTCGATATGACGGGGCTCAGCCAAAAGGGCGGTGCCGTTTACAGTCATGTGCGGCTTAGCCGGGACCGGGAAACGATATTGTCGGCGAAAATCGGACCGGCGAAATCCGCGACGGTGATAGCCTGTGACATGGTCGCGGCCACCCAGGCCGAGTGTCTGGAGACCATGGCGGCCGACACGCTGGTCGTAGCGAACAGCAACGTGATGGTGACAGCCGCGTTCCAATCCGATCGGGAGGCTGTGCCTTCGGTCGATCGGTTGACTGAAACGCTTGCCCGTGCATCTGGCCGGGCCCCCGAAATTTTTCCGGCGACGACGCTCGCCGAGAGCCTTTTCGGTGACGCCATCGCTGCCAACATGATGCTGCTGGGCTATGCATGGCAGCGTGGCGGTATCCCGCTCGCGCGCGACGCCATTGAACAGGCGATCACGCTTAACGGGAAAGCCGTTTCTGCCAACCTGGAGGCATTTGCCGCAGGCCGATCGGCGGCGCTTACGGAGGCGGCGAAGGCGCACGATCCTCTCGATATCGATGCCTTCATAGCTGCGCGCGCTGCGGACCTGTCGCGCTATTGGAACCACGCCTATGCAACGCGATACGCCGATCTGCTGGAGGCCACCCGCCGGGTGGCGCGAGGGCTCGAAAATGGGGGGGCTCTCGTCTGGGCGGTCGCGCGTAGCGCGTACAAGCTTATGGCCTATAAGGACGAATATGAGGTTGCCCGCCTTTATACCGACGGGCGCTTTCGTAAGGCCCTCGCACGGGAATTCGGCAGCTTTCGGGCGATCAAGGTCCATCTGTCGCCCCCGCTGCTTGCGAGGCGCGATCCCAATACGGGCCGGCCGCGGAAACTGGCTTTCGGTTCCTGGATATTTCCGGTGTTCAGGCTGCTGGCATCGCTCCGTTGGCTTCGCGAGACGCCGCTGGATATTTTCGGCCGGTCGCATGATCGTCGCATCGAGAGGAACTTGCGCGACGCCTATCTGGCGGTAATTGGGCGCCGCATCGGGGAGCTCGCCGTCCTCGATGTGGCGGCGATGACCGAGCTTGCGAACGCCCCGCTTGACGTTCGTGGCTTCGGCCCCGTCAAAGTAGCGGCCGCGCAGGCGCTTCTCGACCGGCTGAATTCCATCCTCGGACGCGGCGACGACAGTGAGACGCACTCGAAGACGCTTGAACGAAGGACAGTACGGTGACCGCGCACTTTGCACCCTCCGTGACGATCGATTCACACTGGAAGGGCTTCCCGCCCGAACTTGCGGGATGCTCGCTCGACGCAGCGATCTTGCAGGACAAAAGGCTGCTGAACGGTGATTTCCTGATGCCGGTGGCGCTGCTGAAGGAGTCGGCGATCGAACAGAACATCCGATCGATGCAGGCTTTTGCGAAAGCCGCTGGCGTTGAGCTATGCCCGCATGGCAAGACAAGCATGAGCCCCGAACTGTTCGCGCGGCAGCTGGGGGCCGGTGCTTGGGGGATGACAGCGGCGACGGCGCATCATGTGCGCCTCTATCGCCAATGGGGCGTCCGGCGCATCCTGCTGGCAAATCAGCTCGTCGCTCCGGCTGATATCTCACTTGTGCTGGATTTGCTGATCGCGGACGACTTCGAGTTCTTCTGTCTTGTGGATTCGCCCGAGGGCGTTGAGCGGCTGGCTGAAGCGGTACGCCACAAGGGACTGGACCGGCCGTTGAACCTGCTCCTAGAGATAGGAGCGTCGCAGGGCCGCACTGGCGTGCGCTCCATCGAAGGCAGCCTCGCGCTGGGCCGCCGCATTGCGCACGAGGCGGGCGTGCTGGCGTTGCGCGGCGTGGAGATATTCGAAGGCATTTACGCCAGCTCCGGCAGAGGTCCCGCCGCCGCCGAGGCCATGTTGGACGAGATGGCCGGCATCGCACGCCGGCTTCTGCACGAAGGCCTTTTCGCCCCCGGCGAAATCATCCTTACCGGCGGGGGATCCGCCTTGTTCGATCTATGTGCACGACAGCTTGCTGCAGTCGATCTCGATGGGCATGCGACGGTGGTGCTGCGATCGGGTTGCTATGTGACGCACGATCATGGAACCTATGCAGCGGCGCTCGAAGCGATCCGCGCGCGCCAGTCGGAGACATTCACCGCCGAACTCCGCCCGGTGGCGGCGCTCGAGGTATGGGCCGTAGTGCAGTCGCTCCCGGAACCCGGCTTTGCCGTGGTCAGCCTCGGCAAGCGGGATGTCGGCTTCGACACCGATTTGCCGCGACCGATATGGCATTTCCGCCCGGATATGGGGATGCCCCGTCCTGTCGGTGATCAGCTTCGCGTCACCAAGCTCTACGATCAACATGCGTGTCTCGAAGGTACGCACGGACTCATGGTCGGCGACCTGGTCGGCTTCGGAATTTCCCATCCCTGCAGCACCTTTGATCGATGGCGTGCGATCCCGGTGGTCGATGACCACTATCGCATGGTCGACATTGTAACGACGGTATTCTGATCCATGACGAAGACCATGTCCAGTCCGCAGACCAACAGCGTCTTTGGCCATCCGCGCGGCCTCGTCGTCCTCGCAGGGACCGAATTATGGGATCGCATATCATTCAGCGGCATGCAGGCGATCCTTGTTCTGTACATGGTCGAGCAGCTCTTCGCGCCAGGGCATCCCATCCACATCATCGGCTTTTCGTGGATCAAGGCTGCGATCGAGGGCATTTTCGGTGAACTTAGCGCCCAGGGCCTCGCGACCCAGATCTTCGGCCTCTATGTCGGCTTCAGCTATCTCACACCCTTGTTCGGCGGACTGGTCGGTGATCGCTGGATTGGAAGGAGGCCGGGCGTCATTCTCGGCGCCCTGCTGATGACGGCGGGCCATTTCTGCATGGCTTTTGAGGCAAGCTTCCTGCTGGCGCTGACCCTGATCATCTTGGGCGCGGGCTTCTTGCGCGGCAATCTCACCCCGCAAGTCGCCGAGCTCTATGCCCCCAGCGACGGTCGTCGCGCCACCGCTTTCCAGATCTATGCGAGCATGGTCGCGATCGGTGCCTTCATTTCACCGCTCATCACCGGCTGGCTCAGCCAGGCCTATGATTGGCATGTGGCCTTCACCTTCGCTGGCTTCGGCATGCTCGTCGGATTGATCTGGTACATTGCTGGCCAGCGCTTTCTTTCACAGGAAAAGGTCGCCGTCGTGCCGGCATCGTCGGTGCCGCTGAACAGGCGGGAATGGCGCGCGGTCATGGCACTTACCGCTATGGTTCCGTTGTGCACCTTGTTCTGGGTGGCGCAGGCGCAGGTTTGGAATACCTACAATCTCTGGGTTCGCGATCATGTCGCCCTGAAGGTGGGCAATATGACTTTACCGGTTCCCTGGTTGCAGGCGTTCGACGGCCTTTCACCCCTGCTAGCCCTGCCAGTGCTGCTGCTGTGGTGGAAAAAGCGCGAGCAGGCGGGGATAAAAGTCGATGAAATCGTGCGCATGGCGGTTGGCTGCTTCATTTTTGGAGCGGCGGTCATACTGCTCGCGGCGGGTGGCCTGATGTTGAACGATCAGAGCAAGGTTCTTCTGATAGTGCCGCTTGCTTTCCACCTGCTGTCCAATGTTGGCTGGTTGTATTTCGCACCCAGCGCGAATTCGCTTTTCACCGGAGCCGCGCCGAAGGGGGCCCGCGGCACGATGGTCGGGGTCTACACCCTGTCTTATTTTTTCGGGAGCGTCATCAGTGGGCGGCTGGGTTCGCTATACGAACACTGGTCGCCTGCGCATTTCTGGCTGTTGCACGCCGCCTTGGCCGGATCAGCCGGCGTAGCACTTCTCCTCATCGCGCCATGGGTTCGCCGTGCAACGGGCCTGGCGAAGCCCGACCACCCCATTGTCAGCGACGAGCCTGGCATCCTTTTGGAGGCCGCCGTATGATCCTGCACCTGTCCACCTGGCCGGAGATCGAAGCCCGTCTCACCCGCTCGCGAACAATCGTCATCCCGATCGGCTCGACCGAGCAGCATGGGCCGACCGGCCTGCTGGGCACCGACTGGCTATGTTCGGAAATCATCGCGCACCGGGCCCATACCGAAAATGCCGATATCCTCGTCGGTCCCACTTTCAATGTCGGGATGGCGCAGCATCACCTGGCTTTCCCCGGCACCATTTCGCTGCGCCCGTCGACCATGATCCTCGCGCTTCGGGATTGGGTTTCCTCGCTGTCGGCGCACGGTTTCGAAACGATCTATTTCCTGAACGGCCATGGCGGCAATATCCCGACGATCGAGGCAGCCTTCTCGGAAATTTATGCCGAGGCGAGCTATGACAAGCGCCAGTCGGGCCTAGT
This sequence comes from Sphingomonas oligophenolica, assembly GCF_039522915.1. NCBI lineage: Bacteria > Pseudomonadati > Pseudomonadota > Alphaproteobacteria > Sphingomonadales > Sphingomonadaceae > Sphingomonas > Sphingomonas oligophenolica. The sequence continues at coordinate 21,417 of NZ_BAAAEH010000053.1, read as the reverse complement.
GCTGATGCTGCGCAACTGGTGGCAGTTGCCCGGGATCGAGGCGTTGGCGCATCGTCAGTTTCCGACTGGTCATGGCAGCCACGCGCAGCCTTCCGAGATCGCTGTTACGCAGGCTGCCTATCCAGCGTCAATCAAGATCGCGGATTGTCACCCGCGCATTGCCGCCAGCGGCCCCATTCGCGATGCGATCGACTTCAGGGCGCGCCACCCCGATGGCCGAATGGGGTCGGATTCGCTCCAGGCGAACCCCGGCTATGGCGAGGAATTGATTTTGCTGGCCGTAAAGGGATTGATGGCCGACATCGGTGCGATAGAGGCTAGGCAGGATGAGATCGGCTAGACCAGGGCGGACCATTCCTTGGATGGTGCGGGAGAGACCGAGTCCCGGGACCTGACGTCACGAACCGAGCGGCGTATCCGTAATCGCAGCTCTTTTGCGGCTAGGGCTGCGAGTGGGGCTTTGGCGTGGCTTTCGCTTCGGTCGTTCACCATGGCCATTCGGTAGCCCTTCGGCCGTCCCCAGATCGCCAATCAACTTCGATTCATCTCCGGAGCAGATGCATAGAACCTTGCACGGCGTTTCGCCGACCGAAATGTAGGCATGTCCCATGCCGCTGTCGAAATAGATGGCATCCCCTGCTTCCAACGTGACAGGCGCGTAGAGCTCGGTGTGCAATTCGAGCGAACCTTCCAACACGTAGCAGAATTCCTCGCCTTGATGGCGGATCATCTCCCCAAAATCTTCGATCGACGTGACAAAGCCCTGGCCCAGAATGGGGACGAAGCGCTTGTTCAGCAGGTCGGTCGCGAGAAACTGGTTCAGGTAGGAGTGGGTTTTGATCGTCCGGCCTTCTCCTTTGCGGATGATGCTTCTTCGTCCGCCGGATCGGGTCTGCGGCACTCTCGCACCGTCACGCGCAAAAAAGACGCCGATATCGATATCCAGGCCTTTGCTGATGCGGGCAAGCTTGTCGTAACTAAGCGAAACCTGGCCTTTCTCGATTTTGGAAAGCGTCGAGATCGGAAAGCCGGTTCGTTTCGACACATCGGCCAGGGTCCAGCCTTTTTGCCCCCTGAGCTGTTTGAGGATTGCTCCGGGTTTTGCTTCTTCGCTCACGTTTTCTACCATTTTTTGCTGTCGCTTCCAGATCCCGTAATCGTCATTTTTCTCTCGATTGGCAAACGTTTCGTCGCGTCCATGCTCGGCGATCCCTAGCCCTGTCCTCCAGATGTAAGAAATTTTCATTGGATAGGAGAATTTTTTCGACAATAGAGAAAAGGCGTATATATTGGGGAATGAAATGGCCGGCCATGGCGGGAAAAAGGGGAAGGCGAGCAAGCGGCGCCGAAGACGCCGAACCCCAATTAATTTTTGAGAGTCTTGTTCATGGATGAAAATGAGTACGATGTGCTGGTGGTTGGCGGCGGGATCGCGGGAACGGGCATCGCGGCGCATCTGGCGCCGAGTTGCCGGGTCGCTGTTCTGGAAATGGAGGAGCAGCCAGGGCTTCATTCGACCGGGCGCTCCGCTGCGCTGTTCGTTGCAGGCTATGGCAATCGGGTCGTGCGGGCCCTGACACTGGCGAGCCGCAAATTCTTCTTTTCGCCTGACCCGCGCTTTTGCGAAGGCGCACTCGTCAACAAAAGAAAGATAATGATCATCGGACGCGCTGAAAAGCGCGAGGCGTTCGAACAATTTGTTGCCCATGAGCTTCCAGCCGGCAACCTCGAATGGATCAGTGCCGAAGTAGCGTTGGAATTGTGCCCGGTATTGCACCTCGATGGGCTCATTGGCGCGGTGTTGGACGTCGACGCCGCAGATATCGAGGTTCACGCACTACAGCACGGTTATATCAGACAGCTGAAAAGCCATGGCGGGCAGCTCTTCGTCAATGCCAGGGTCGAAGGCGCTACCTTCGATCAGGCAGCCGGGCGATGGGACGTGGAAACCCCCCTGGGTGTTTTCCGGGCGCCGATATTGGTGAACGCGGCCGGCGCTTGGGCTGATGAGGTCGCTGCGAAGGCGGGTGTCAAGCCTATAGGAATAGAACCGCGCCGTCGAACAGCGGCACTCGTCGATGTTCCGGAAGGCCTGGATTCCAAGGACTGGCCGATGGTCCTCGATGCCGACGAGAGCTTTTACATGAAGCCTGATGCGGGCTTGCTGCTGATATCGCCAGCGGACGAAACGCTTTCCGAACCGGAAGATGTCCAGCCCGACGAACTCGATGTGGCGATCGCGGCCGATCGCCTACAGCAACTCACCGGGATCGAAGTCCGGCGAATCAAGAGTAAGTGGGCCGGTCTCAGGTCCTTCGTCGGCGATCGTTCCCCGGTTGTCGGGTTCGCTACCGAAAACCCCGGGTTCTTCTGGCTGGCAGCACAGGGCGGATACGGCATTCAGACGGCTCCGGCATTGAGCAGTCTCGCGGCCAAGCTTGTCCTGAAATTGCCTGTTCACGATGAATTCGAAGCGATGAAGATCCGGGAAGAAGACCTTTCGCCGGCGCGCCTTTATCAGCCGGCAGAGCAAGTCAGATAAAGTGCGTGGACGTAATGTGCTGACGAAGCTGATCAAATAAAAAGGGGAATACGATGAATATGCGTTATAAATTCCACACTGTTTTGCTGATGGCAACGAGCAGCGCTTTCGCCATACTCGCGCCGGGGTCGGCGAATGCCCAAACGGCGGTAGCGGACTCCGAAACTGGCGATATCATCGTCACTGCGCAGAAGCGGAGCGAGAGCATTCTCAACGTGCCGGCTGGTGTCAGCGTCGTCTCAGCGCAAACGTTGGAGGCTCTTCACGCTACCCAGCTGACCGACGTGAGTTCATATGTGCCGGCATTTCAGGTTGATTCGGGTGGATCTGCGGGACAGACCACAATCAGTATTCGTGGCATCGCGCCGATCGGCCGCGCCAGCACCGTGGCGACTTATATCGATGAGACGCCGGTGGGCAGCAGCACCACCTATAATGGCGGTAATTCATTCCAGCTCGATCTTCTGCCTTATGACGTTGAGCGGTACGAGATTCTGCGCGGCCCGCAGGGAACGCTCTATGGTGCAAGCTCGATGGGCGGCTTGCTCAAATATGTGCTGTCGGCGCCCTCGCTCGACAAATTTGCGGTACGGGCGGGCGGAGACCTGACCGGGATCAAGGGCGGTGGAAAAGTGGGCGGCGGCGTTCGCGCCAACGTCAGCGGCCCCATCGTCGAGGGCAAGCTCGGCTTCGTTGCTAGCTACGCGCTGCAGCACGCGCCCGGTTTCATCGATAACGCCGTAACCGGAGCGCAGGATCAGAACAGCGTCGAGCAACAGAGCGCTCGTCTCGGCCTGTATTTCAAGCCCCTCGATGGCCTGACCATCAAGGTCAATGGCTTGTGGCAGCGGACGAAAACGCGGGGCAATGCGACCATGCCGCTGGACGGCACTACCCTGCGCCCGCTCTATGGCGATCTCCAGGACAATAACCTCGTCGATCAGCCTTTCCAGAAGACGATCAAGATCGTGTCTGGAGGGATTGAATATAAGGGCGAGCAGGTCGACATCATCTCTGCCACTAGCTACGCCGAAACGTCCGTGAGTCAGACGCAGGACGCATCATATTCTTATGGCGTGGCATTTGCCGCCTTTGGCCTGCCCGCCGGAAAATCTGCTTACTCCTATCGATTGGGTCTCAAGAAATTCACGCAGGAATTGCGCGTGCAATCGGCGGGCACTGGCCCGTTCCAGTGGACTATCGGCGGTTTCTACACCTACGAGGATTCTACGAACTTTCAGTCGCCGAGCGCCCTCACGATGGCGGGTGTGTCAATCCCGGGGCTCGATCCCATCTTCATCGCGCGACTGCCGTCCACCTACAAAGAATATGCGGCGTTCGGAAACGTGAATTATAGTCTAACCGATCAGCTGGAGGTCTTCGGTGGCCTTCGGTATGCGCAGAACAGGCAGGTGTTCAGCGAATTTGCGACTGGTGCCATCTTGCCGGCGCCGATCAGCCAGCCCAACCAGAAATCGAAAGAGAACGTCACGACCTACAGCGTAGGCGCGCGTTTCAAGCCGACCAGCACCACGATGGTATACGCCCGTGTGGCCACCGGCTATCGTCCCGGCGGGCCCAATCTGGCGATTCCGGGCGTCCCACCGATGTTCAAGTCCGACAAACTCACCAATTACGAAGTGGGTGTGAAGGCCCACACGACGGACAACATGTTCGCGATCGATGCGGCCGCCTTCCTGATTGATTGGAAGGATATCCAATTACTGACCAATGGCGGCGGAGCGGGTTTCAATTACATCGCCAACGGAACCAAGGCGCGAAGCGAAGGTGTCGAAGCGAATCTCACGATACGTCCGGTCGCCGGGCTGGATGTGAATGGGACCTTCGCCTATATTCATTCCGTGCTGAGCGCGGATGCGCCTCTTGCGGGTGGCGTCAAGGGTGATCGCCTTCCAAGCATTCCGAAGCTGAGCGGGTCCGTCAGCGCATCCTATACGCAAGATCTGGTCGCCGATTGGAGCGGCACCTTTGGCTTCGGTCTGCGATTGGTTGATCGTCGCCTGGCGGACTTCATGCAGGACCCGAATACCGGCTTGCCGGCGCCTCGGTATCGCCTGCCTGGCTATGCCGCGCTTGATCTCAACGCGAGCGTGACCGACGGACGCTATACCTTCCGCCTGTTTGCCAAGAACATCACGGACAAGCGAGCTTATTCATCCTACAATGCCCAGAACAATCAGGCGTTTGGCAACATCACGCAGGTCAACGCGGCGATCATTCAGCCCCGAACCATCGGTGCCGCTTTTGACGTGAAATTCTGAATAAACAAAGGGGTGGGTACATAATCGTTCCCGCCTTCAATTTGGATCGATTGGAGTATTGTAGCAATGCGGTCGAAGACTTGCCTTGGCCTGCTATTCGGTGTGGCTTTGTCATGCACCGCATTTGCCGCGACACCGGCCGCTAACCCTGACACGCACCTCGTCAAACGCGATGGTCACAAGATCGCATTTCACGTCATTCCGGGGAAGTTGCCGGCCATCGTTCTCGATGCAGGCGGCGGCAATGACTCATCCTATTGGTCGACATTCGCGCCCGAACTGGCAAAGCAGACAGGCGCCGAGATCATCACCTATGATCGCGCGGGATCCGGGCAGAGTGAAGAGGTGCCGGGCCCTTGGAGTCTGACCGGCGCGATTGACGATCTGGAGGCCGGCCTCCGCGCGCTGGGTGCAACACACGGCACTATATTGGTTTCGCATTCCCTGGCCGGCGAGATCGCGACCGGTATAACCGCCCGGCATCCTGAATGGTTTGCTGGCGGTGTCATGGTCGATGCAAACGTCCCCGAGTTTTTCACGGGCGAAATGATCACACGGCAGCTTAAGATGTACGCGCCCTTGTTCGAGCAAGTGCGAAAGGCTCCCCCGACGTCCGCGAATCGCCAGCTTCTGGCATTAGGAGCGACGTTCGAGACCACGCAAGGGGCATTCCACAAGATGGAATGGCCGACCACGGTTCCGGTTGCGGTCATTGTGGCGGAGACGCCGCCTCAGCCGGATCCCGCCGACGCTCAGGCCTGGCGCGATGCCCATGCGCTGTTCGCCAGCAAGGCCCAAAACCGCACGCTGATCATCGCCGACAAGAGTTCGCACGACGTCGCGCACGATCGCCCCGACGTCATCCTGAAGGCGGTCGCTGCCTTGTACCGCGGACACGCCACCGCTGCGACCGACGCGGCTTACGACGTGGTGATCCGCAACGGCAAGGTCCTCGATGGCAGCGGCAATCCATGGGTACGCGTGGACATCGCGATAAAGGACGGGCGCTTCGTGCGGATCGGCAATGTCGAGGGACGGGGCGCGCGGGAGATCGATGCCGCAGGACAATTCGTCACGCCGGGATGGATCGACGATATGGATCAATCCGGGGACAGCCTGCTTGAGGATGGTCGGGCAGAGAGCAAGGTGCTCCAGGGCGTCACGACCGCGATCGCGGGAGAGAGCGGCGCGCCTGTCGGGTCGGCCAAGCTTGCCGATTATTTCGATCGTTTGCAGAAGCAAGGAATCTCTGTGAATTTCGGAACGCTCTATGGCTCGAGCCAGGCGCGTGGCGAGGTCATGGGGGACGTCGATGGCCTTCCCACGCCCGCGCAGCTCGATCAGGAACGCGCGCATGTCGACGAAGCGATGCGAGCCGGCGCGATGGGGCTCGGCACCGCACTCATCTACGCCCCGGCAAGCTACCAGCAGACACCGGAACTGGTGGAACTCGCGAAGGTCGCCCACCGCTACGGCGGCATCTATGCCAATCATATGCGCGACGAGGGCGAGAAGCTGCTGCCGGCGGTGGCGGAATCGATCGCGATTTCCGAACAGAGCGGCATTCCTGTCGAGATATATCACCTGAAAGCGGCGTTCGCGCCGGGTTGGGGCAAGCTCATGCCGGCGGTCGGGAAGCTGATCGACGATGCGCGCGCGCGGGGCATCGACATCGCTGCCGACATGTACCCCTACACCGCTGGAGGAACAGGCCTCGATATCACCGTTCCAAATTGGATTTGGGCCGAAGGCAAAGAGAAGGGATTGGCCAAACTCGCCGACCCTTCGGTCCGCAAGAAACTCAAGCAACAGGTTGCGGCAGGATCGATGCCGGGGTGGACGAACCTCATCACCGCTTCGGGCGGATGGAGCCATGTCGTTCTCGTTTCCGCTTACAACGCGAAATATGACCAATATCGGTTCAAGGACATTGCGACGATTGGCCGTGCCCTCAAACGTGATCCTGCCGATGTCGCTTGGGACATCGTTCTCGCCGGGGCGCCGCATCGGCCAATCGCGCTGTACTTCGGGATGAACGAAAACGACATCGAGACCGCGTTGCGTTTTCCGTGGACCAGCATCGGCAGCGATGCCACGGCGACGTCGGATAAGCAGGAGGCGGATGGGCACCCCCGCGCCTATGGCACCTTCCCGCGCGTCATCTCGGAATATGTTCGTGATCGGCACGTGCTGACGCTGGAAGACGCCATCCGAAAGATGACGTCCTGGCCGGCAGCGCGATTCAAGCTGTACGACCGCGGCGCTATCCGCCTCGGATTGCGCGCCGATGTCACCATCTTTGATTATGACAAGATCAAGGATCTTGCCACCTATGAGAAGCCGACAGCACTTCCTCAGGGCATCAACTACGTGCTCGTCAACGGCGTTGTCGTCGTTGACGGCGGGCGCCACACCGGAGCCAAACCCGGCCTGGTCCTCAAGGGGCAAGGGTGGACGGCGCCTTGATATTTGCTGCGCCCCAGTTTTTCCTTCATTTTCCACAGGAAAACTCTTGCCTTCGTCAGTTGGGTAAGAGCTGTCACACCTCGATGAGGGGAAGTATCAATGGCGTTTGAGGTCCGGGCAGAGCGAGAACGAAATCGCCTCCACATTAGCTTGGTGGGGATGGCCTCGGTTGACGACGTGAAACAGTTCGAACTCGACCTGCAGCGGGCAGTTGACGCTTTGCCGGCCTATCGCGGCCCGCACCAGTTGCGGTACGATGTGTCAGGCGCAGCGATCCAGTCGCAAGATGTTGTTCAGGCATTGCGACTGCTAGCGCTCGCTTCGCCACGGACATCGGCCTTCGCGCTCGTCAATGGCAGTGCGCTTGCCGGGCGGCAGCTGAGACGCATTTTTTCCGGCATCGACGTACACACCTCCGCCGATCGGGACGCCGCGATCAGCTGGTTGGATTCTCAAGCCCGTGGCTGACATAGTGGGCGGAATAACTGCTGGTCTGAGCGTCGAGCTAGACGGGAATCTCGGTGGTCGACTTGACGCGCTTCAGCGCGAAGTGGGACGCCGAGGTCGCGACAGAGTCCTGCGCCAGCAACTCGCGCATCAGAAATTCCTCATATTCGCGGACATCGTGCACGATCACGCGCACGAGATAGTCCCACTCCCCCGACATCGAATAGCATTCCATGACCTTGTCATGGGACAGCGCGAATTTTTCGAACTGTCCCCTAGCGTCCACCGCGTGCGATTTCATGCGGACCTGGCAGATGACGTCCAGCCCTTTTCCGACCTTCACCGGGTCAACCAGGCGGACGGTTTTGCGCAGGATACCATCCGCCTCCAGCGCCTTGAGTCGACGCCAGCACGAGGCGGGTGAGGTGGCGACTTTTTCGGCCAGCTCGGCCTGACTTAGGTCCCCTTGGTGCTGCACGGCCCGCAGGATTCGGCGGTCCAGCGCATCGAGTCTTCTGGCTTGATCAAAATCATCCATAATAACTCCCTTGAGGAAAGAAACTCTATCACCGTGTGCCATAATCGTGAGTCGATTGAAAAACATTTCGCGCAAAAATGGTCTAAATGACCCTCTCCAACGAGGGTGGCAAAAATGCAAGAAGAACAGGTAATCGAGCGGGGCGGCCGTGAAATCTTCGGCGCGCTCGCAGCCCAGCCCGCTGACGCGCTCCTTGCCCTGATCGAGGCGTTCCGGAGCGATGTCCGGGTCAACAAGATCGACGTCGGCGTCGGCGTGTATCGCGACTCCGAAGGGCGCACCCCGGTGCTGCGCGCGGTCAAGGAAGCCGAGCGCCGTCTGGTCGAGCGGCAGGCGAGCAAAGGCTATCTCGGGCCGGAAGGGGACATCGGCTATTTTGACGCGCTGAAGCCGATCATCTTCGGACCCGTTGATTTGGGTGATCGCCTCTGCGGCCTGCAGACCCCCGGAGGCACCGGTGCGCTGCGCCTGGCGGCGGAACTCATTGCCCGCGCCCGTCCCGGCGCCCGGATACTGGTCGGCAACCCGACCTGGCCGAACCATCCCCCGATCCTGAAATCTGCCGGCCTCACTGTCGTCGGCTATGATCATTTCGATGTTGCGACGCAGCGGCTGACCTTCAGCCGGATGCTGGACGCGCTGAGCGAGGCCGTGCCGGGCGACGTCGCCCTGCTGCACGGCTGCTGTCACAATCCGACCGGCGCCGATTTCGATGCCGGACAGTGGACCGCGATTGCCACCCTGCTGCGCGATCGCGGCGTACTGCCGCTGATCGATCTTGCTTATCAGGGGCTAGGTGATGGACTCGAAGAGGATGCGACCGGGACCCGGCTTGTGCTCGATATCGTCGGCGAGGGCCTGGTTGCCTATAGCTGCGACAAGAATTTCGGTCTGTACCGCGAGCGTGTCGGCGCGCTCTACGCGTTGTCAGTGTCGGCCGAGCAGGCACGCATTGTCCAGTCCAACCTGCTGTCGCTCACCCGGGCCAACTGGTCGATGCCGCCGGACCATGGTGCTGCGATCGTTCGTGTGATCCTGGAAGATGCGGGGCTGTCCTTCGACTGGCTGGCAGAGCTGGCCGAGATGCGCGGCCGCATCCAGCAGATTCGCGACCTGCTGGCCGCAGCCGATCCCATGCTCGCGCCGCTTGCCCGCCAACACGGCATGTTCTCCACGCTGCCGCTGAGCGCCGCCCAGGTTGCGCGGCTGCGCGAGGAGCGCGGCCTCTACATGCCGTCATCCGGCCGCATCAATCTTGCCGGCCTCACGCCCGACACGGTGGCGCCTTTCGTCGACGCGCTCGCGTCGCTCCGCTGATCCTGCCCGAGGACTATATGGCCCAGCCTGCTCTGAAGCCCGACTTGCGCAACGCCCCCGACACATCGGTCGACTGGCCGAGCGTCGCCTATCTCGTCTCGCTGTCGCGTGCTCTCGACAAGATGGAGGAGACACGCCTCGTTCCCGAAAAGAAGGTGCTCTACCAATTCTCGGCGCGCGGTCATGACATGGGGCAAATCCTGCTGGGATGCCGGTTGGACGATCCGGCGGATGCGACCTGCGGCTATTACCGTTCGCGCCCGATGCTGCTGTCCTTGGGCGTCGACGTGGCCGACGCGCTCGGTTCCGCCATGGGGCGGGCAGGGGGCTATTCCGACGGCCGCGATATCGGCGTGGTGTTCAACTACCCCAATCCGAACGGCGCTTCGGCACTGCCGATGTGCGGCGGCGTCGGTGCCCAATATACGCCGACCGCGGGCTGGGCGCAGGCAATCGAATATCACCGGACCGTGCTCAAGGATCCGGCCTATGACAAGGCGATCGCCGTCGTGCTCGGCGGCGACGGTTCGGTCGCCTCCAACGGCTTCTGGGCGGCGCTGACGGTTGCGACCACGCAGAAGCTGCCGATGCTCTTCTATATCGAGGATAACGGTTTCGGCATCTCGGTACCCTCGTCCTTCCAGACGCCCGGCGGCAACATCGCGGCCAATCTCGCAAGCTGGACCGGGCTCACCATCTTTTCCGGCGACGGGACCGACCCGGCCGAGGCCGCGCGCCTCGTCGACCAGGCGGTCACCCAGGTGCGCGAGGAGCGGTCGCCGGTATTGCTGCGGTTGACCGTGCCGCGCCTGCAAGGTCACAGCTTTCAGGACACGCAGACTTACAAGTCGGACGCTTTTGTCGCCTCCGAATGGGCCCGTGACCCGCTGCCCAAGCTCAAATCCTACCTCATACCGGCCGTGCTCAGCGAGGAGGAATGGGCGGAGATCGAACAGCGGGCGGACAGCGATGCCGAGGCCGCGCGTGAACGCGCGGAGGCGCGCGGGGTCGCCGATCCTGCAACCGTGCTCAACAACGTCTTCTTCGAGGGCGCACCGCAGACCGAGGGCGGCCAGTGGAGTCACGGCTATATTCCACCGATGACGACCGACGTGCCGCACCCCGAAGGGCAGCGGATCAATATGGTCACCGCTATCCGCCGCACGCTCGAGCATGAGCTGGAGGTCAACCCCCGCGTCGTGCTGTTCGGCGAGGATATCGGGCCCAAGGGCGGCGTCCATGCCGTCACGCTCGGCTTGCAGGAGAAGTTCGGCTTCGATCGCGTGTTCGACACCAGCCTCTCCGAAGAGGGTATCGTCGGGCGCGCGGTCGGCATGGCGCTCGCCGGGCTGATGCCGGTGCCCGAAATCCAGTTCCGCAAATATGCGGAACCCGCGACCGAGCAGATCAACGATTGCGGCACGATGCGCTGGCGCACCAACAACCGTTTCGCAGCGCCGATGGTGCTGCGCGTTCCTGGCGGCTTCTTCAAATGCGGCGATCCCTGGCACAGCCAGACCAACGAGGTGGCGTTCGTCCATAATCCCGGCTGGAAGGTCGCTGTACCGTCGAACGCGGAGGATGCGGTCGGCCTGTTACGGACATCGCTGCGCGGCAATGATCCGGTCCTGTTCTTCGAGCATCGCTCAATGCTCGACTTCGCTTGGGCGCGCCGTCCCTATCCCGGTGACGATTATGCGCTGCCCTTCGGCAAGGCGAAGACGACTCTAGCTGGCGACGATATCACCATCGTCACCTGGGGCGCGATGGTGCCGCGCTGTGAGGAGGCAGCGGAAGGACGGTCGGCGGATGTGATCGACCTGCGAACCCTGATGCCGTGGGACAGTGAGGCGGTGCTGGCCTCGGTCCGCCGGACCCGCCGCTGCCTGATCGTGCATGAGGATCTGAAGACCGCCGGGTTCGGCGCGGAGATCGCCGCCGTCGTCGCCGACGAGGCCTTCATGGATCTCGACGCACCCGTCATGCGGCTCACCATGCCGGATATTCCGAGCCCGCACAATGCGGTGCTGCTCGACTGGGCGGTGCCATCGGTCGAGCGCATCCGCGCGAAGATCGACGACCTTGTCAGCTTCTGAGGGGGGGAACGACCGTGATCGATATACTCGTTCCCTTCGAACAGGAAGGGACCAAGGCGATCGTCCGCAGCTGGCTGAAGCAGCCAGGTGATCGCGTTTCGCTCAACGACCCGCTCGTCGAGCTGGAAACCGACAAGGTGACGCAGGAAGTGCCGTCGCCGGGAGATGGTATCCTCGACCTGATCCTCCTCGACGCCGGTGCCGAGGCAGTGCCCGGGGATATCCTTGGGCGGTTGAGAAGTGCAGATGCAGTTGTTGCTGCCGAGACTGCCGAGGTCGCCTCACCACAAGCCGCAGCGCGCGGTGCCGCGGCAGCGCTATCGCTCGGCGAACCCCACCTCTCACCCGCCGTGCGGCGTGCCGTGCGCCAGCATGACGTCGATGTGGCGGCGCTGACCGGAACGGGTCGTGGTGGTCGCATCACCCGGGCGGATGTCAATCACTATCTGGTCGAGCGCGACAGGGCACGGGCGCCTGTCGGAAGCGCACCCGATCCGCAGGTGGCGGCCCCAGCGACGGTGGCGGCACCATCTGCCGCAGGCTCCATCCGCAGCTTGCCGCATGACCGGATGCGCCTCGCCATCGCGCAGAACATGCTCAACTCGGTCACGGTAGCGCCGCATGTCACCGCCGTTTTTGAATGTGATTTCGGCGCGATCATGGCGCACCGGGCGAGGCACAAGAGCGACTTCCAGAAGGCCGGCGCCAACCTGACCTTCACCGCTTATCTCATCGCGGCCAGCGCGGAGGCGATGAAAGTCGCGCCCGCGATCAACAGCCGCTGGTATGACGACCGTCTCGACATCTACGACGACATCAACATCGGTGTCGGGACAGCGCTTGGCGACAAGGGTCTGGTCGTGCCCGTGGTCGGCCAGGCGCAGGAACTCTCGCTGCTCGGTATCGCCAAGCGGCTGACCGACCTCACCGGCCGCGCCCGGGAAGGCAAGCTCACCCCGCAGGACATACGGGGCGGCACCTTTACCATTTCCAACCACGGTGTCTCGGGCTCCTTGTTCGCCACGCCGATCATCATCGCCCAGCCGCAATCCGCGATCCTGGGGGTGGGCAAGCTGGAGAAGCGGGTCGTGGTTCGCGAGGTGGGCGGTGCCGACACGATCCAGATGCGGCCGCTTTGCTATGTGTCGCTGACCATCGACCACCGCGTCGTCGATGGTCATCAGACGAATCTCTGGCTGTCGCGCTTCGTTGAGGTGATCGAAAGATGGCCGCTCGATGGTTGAGCCTGGCGACGATTCCGTAGCCATCCGCGTGGTCGCGATGCCCGCCGACACCAATCCCTTGGGGGACATTTTCGGCGGATGGCTCATGTGCCAGATGGACCTGGCGGCGGGTAGTATTGCTGCGCGTCGCGCGGAGGGGCGGGCGGTCACCATCGCCGCTGACTCGATGACATTCCTGCGGCCTGTTAAGGTCGGCGACGAGGTCTCGGTTTACGCCACCCTCATCAGTTGCGGCCGGACGTCGATGCGGATCAATGTCGAGGCCTGGCGCCGGCCGCGCCACGGCGCCACGGGCGAGAAGGTGACCGCGGCGGCGTTCACCTTTGTCGCGGTCGGTGACGACGGGCTGCCACGACCCTTGCCGGAACTACACGGCAAGATTGGCATCGCAGCGGGCAGGTTGACTGATGGCTGACTATGATTTCGACGTCCTGGTGATCGGCTCCGGCCCGGGTGGCTATGTCGCCGCGATCCGTGCCGCGCAGTTGGGGCTGAAGACCGGCTGCGTCGAGAGCCGCGAGACGCTCGGCGGCACCTGCCTCAATGTCGGCTGCATCCCGTCCAAGGCGATGCTCCACGCGTCCGAGCTGTACGACGCCGCCGCCAATGGCGCGCTGGCCAAGCTCGGCATCAAGACGACGGTCGAGCTCGATCTCGACACGATGCACGGTCAGCGCAAGGATGCGGTCAAGCAGCTGACCGGCGGCATCGAATTCCTGTTCAAGAAGAACAAGGTCGAGTGGCTCAAGGGCCAGGCCGCCTTCACCGGCACCGATACCGTCAAGGTCGGCGACCGCGAGGTCCGCGCCAAGAACATCGTCATCGCCACCGGCTCGTCGGTCACCCCGCTGCCCGGCGTGACGATCGACCAGAAGGTCGTGGTCGACTCGACCGGCGCGCTCGAGCTGCCCAGGGTGCCCGAGGATATGGTGGTGATCGGCGGCGGCGTGATCGGGCTCGAGCTCGGCAGCGTGTGGCGCCGGCTTGGCGCCAAGGTGACGTGCGTCGAGTTTCTCGACCAGATCCTGCCCGGCTTCGACGGCGAGGTCCGCAAGGAAGCCAACAAGATCTTCAAGAAGCAAGGCGTCGTCTTCAAGCTGTCGACCAAGGTTACCGGCGTCGCGGTCAAGGGCGACAAGGCCACGCTGACCGTCGAGCCCGCCGGCGCCAAGGGACAGGGGGGTGCGGCCGAGACGATCGAGGCGGATTGCGTGCTGGTGTCGATCGGCCGCAGGCCCAACACCGACGGCCTCGCGCTCGACAAGGCCGGCCTCGGCACCAACCAGCGCGGCCAGGTCGAGATCGACCATGATTTCCGCACCGCCGTGCCCGGCATCTGGGCGATCGGCGACGTCGTGCCCGGCCCGATGCTCGCCCACAAGGCAGAGGACGAGGGCATTGCGGTGGCCGAGAACATCGCCGGGCTGACCGGCATCGTGAACCACGATGTCATCCCCAGCGTCGTCTATACCTGGCCCGAAATCGCCGGCGTCGGCCTGACCGAAGAAGCCGCCAAGGAACGCGGCGAGGTCAAGGTCGGCAAGTTCCCAATGGCCGCCAACAGCCGCGCCAAGACCAACCACGAACCCGACGGCTTCGTGAAGGTCATCGCCGACGCCAAGACCGACCGCGTGCTCGGCGTGTGGTGCATCGCCAGCGTCGCCGGCACGATGATCGCCCAGGCCGCCCAGGCGATGGAGTTCGGCGCGACGAGCGAGGACATCGCCTATACCTGCCACGCCCACCCGACGCACAGCGAGGCGATCAAGGAAGCGGCGATGGCGGTCCAGGGCAATCCGATTCACATCTGAGCCGACGACGAGGTCCCGCCATGACGATCAAGCTCATCGCGCTCTACAAGAAGCCGGACGACGAAGTCGCATTCCTTCAGCATTTCCACGAGGTCCATATGCTGCTCGTGATGAAGACGCCGCATCTGGTGAAAGCCGAGATCCCCCCGGGTGACGGGTGCGCCGTTCGGAGAACCGGCCTACTTCCTCATTGCTGAGATGCATTTCCCGGACCGCGCCCGCTTCGACGAAGCCATGGCATCACCGGAGAACCGTGCGGCCGGCAAGGATCTCATGAGCTTGGCCAAGGAGTTGGTGACGCTCTTGATCGCTGAATGATCGGTTCGATCCGGTCCAAACCAGCCGCCATCGGTCGTGACTCTCGATCAGCCTCGGTTCTCGTACCTGGTTAGATTCTCGGACAGCTTTGCACGACGCGCGATGCGCAGCTCCAGCGCTCTGCTTTTTCCGGAGGGAGCGCCGTTTTAGGGCATCAACGCAAGGTCAGAGGGTCAGGCGGGGGTTCCCAGGGTCGCTGGCGACGGTGAGGCGCCGCACTTGCTGCTCATCAACTTGCACGCCGAGGCCAGGCGCGGTTGGCAAGTGAACGACGCCTTCGCGCACGAAAGAGGAGAAGTCGGTCGGATCCTCCGCCAGCCGAAGCGCCGACATACAGGCATGCCCAACATCGATCAGATTTCTCATGGTTGCGGCATGCTGCAGCGAAGCGGCCTGCGTGATACCGAACTCCAGCATGGAATTCATGTAACACCGAATACCAAAGGCCCGCGCGACACGATGCTGCTTCAAGCGGGCGTCCGCTATGACCATACCGATCAGTCGACGACGTCGCGCATTCGCGTGCCAGGAGCCACAATTGCCTATACGGACCTGACGACCTCTTCGCGGTACGGGTGTCTTTTGCCGTCCGCGATCGCGATCTACCATCTCACGGAAACGCTCGATCTTCGCGCCGCCTATAGTCGTACGCTCGGGCGCCCTCTCTATGACGCCTATGCCGCGCGGAGCGCCCTCAACTTCGTGAAAGTGTCTGACATCGGCAACCCGAATGCCATTGGCGTTACGGCTACGATCGGCAATCCGAACATCAAGCCGCGTGTCTCGGGCAATTTCGAGCTGTCGGCCGAATGGCGCATTCGGGGCAAGAGCAGTGGCTTCTCTCGCTCGCTTTGTTCGACAAGGAGATCAAGGACGAGATCTTCACCCTGGGAACGCTGGGATATACCGATCCGTCGAGTGGCATTTTCTACAAGAACGCCATCGTCTCTACGCCCGTGAATGCCTCGAGCGCCCGGATCCGGGGCGTGGAAGGCAACGTGATCATCAACTCCTTCGCCGATATCTCGCCCTTGCTGTCGGGATTCGGCGCGAGCGCAAATGCGTCGTTGCTTGATGGCAGGGTCGCTGTTTCCGCTCAGCGCCGGTGGGACGCGGACGATCAACAGGCTGGTTGGGCAGCCCAACTACGCGATCAACGCGTCGCTTTTCTATACGCCGAAGGATCTGGAGTTTGCGTGCCGCCTTCAATCGTCAGGGGCGCGCGTTGCGCCTCATCCAGGCCGATGTGAGCTGGCAGGAGCTTTATTGGGCGCCACGCTCGCAGCTTGATCTCTCCGCGACCTACCAGTTCCGGCCCGGCGTATCGCTGGTCGGTCAGGTGAGCAACGTGACCAGAAGCCCCATCACAAGCGTCACCGGCCCAGGCAAGATCCTCCTGAAGGACGAGTATTCGATTCCGGCGACATTCTGGTTTGGTGTTCGGTTCACGCCGAAATTTCGCTGATCGCGCGACGGACCAACGCTTCCGCTTCCCTACCTTGCGCCCGCCTACGGCGGGCGCATCTTTTTGAAGAAGGTCGCGCGGGGGCTCGGCTGGCGTTGCATCGTCTGGCTAATACCAATCTGCATTGATCATGACCCACGCGCCCATTTGCGTCGCCCGATGGACATGATGCGCCACGGCTGGTCGACGAGCTTGTTCCAGGCCTCGCAGCAATGGTCGACGATGTTGTCGTAGGAGGTGAAGACGCGGTTCGACAGCCAGTTGTCGCGCATGAACTGCCAGATATTCTCGATCGTGTGTTCATGATGACTCTCCAGTTCAGATTCCTGTTGAGGTATTTGCGGCATTGACGAGCCAGATGCGTTGGGAGCCGACCTTCGCCAGTCGTCCCTTGATCCGGCCGCGGCGGAGCCATCCATAGACGGTTTGGCGGTGAGCCCCGACGCGATCGGCATATTCCTGGAGCGTGACCTCGCCGTCATGCTGGCGTGGGACATTCCCCGACCAGATCGGGCGGGTGGATCCGAGCCCGCGCCGTTGGAGCAGGCGGTGGATCATCGGCGCGTTAAAGCTGTCCTTCTTGGGCGGCGTCCAGCCTTCGGCATTGAGCTTTTCGGCGATGCTCTGTGCAGTTGCGCCCTGGCTTCGAAGGTCCAAAATCCGGGCGAGCAACTTGTCGAAGTGCTCCAACTGTTCGAACCGTCGTACCGGTCGGGTGAACGCGTGCCTGGTTGTGGCGCCGCCCGACCAGTGACAGGTGAGTTCGGCGCGCTCGGTTTCCCCGGCCACGAGGATTTCGACGCGCTCAAGCATCATGCGCGCAATGGTCTGGCGATCTCGTGCCGTCGTCGATGCCGCACGCCAGAGCGCCGGGATATCCTGCGCCAACTGCCGTATGGCGTCGCGGTCGTTCTCGGTGAGATGCTCGGGCTCTTCCGCCAGGGCGCGTTGCTGCTCGCCCCGAAGCGATTGCTCGGCTGAGAGCGCCTCTTCCCAGTCTCGTTCCAACGTCCGGGCAACCAGGCGGTTATCCGGGTCAACCGCCTCATAACGACGGCGCACGAGCGCGGTCTCATATCCGGCGCGTTCCAGCCGCAGCTTCCATTGACCATGACGCTGCTGACGTTCGAGTTCGATATCCTCTGCGGCCTGCAGGCTCACATCGATGGCGGCCGGCAAGAGTGCCTCGAGGATCAGCGTCGTGATCAAGCCGTCAACCGGCCGCGCACTAATCGATTGGCAGCGGGATTCGCCGTAAGTTGTCGCGAGCTGATGGCAGACATAGCGCGCGTCGCGGCCATCATCTGTGTAGGTAGTGAACATCCGCCGTCCGCACACCGCACAGGTGATCAGGCCGCCCAGCAGAGCTGCCCCACCGCGAGGGATGCCAGTGTGCCGAGAGCGGTTTATGGCCATCTGCTGCTGGTTCCTCTCGAAGCTGCTCCAGTCGATATAGGCCGGTAATGCATCATGGTGGAGCACCATCCATTTCTGCGGGTCACGCAGATAATGGCGCCCGCTGTGCGGCTTGCCGGGAAGCCGGCGGCGACCATCATATTGTCGCCGGCCGAAGACATAGGCGCCGGCATAAGCGGGGTGCCGCAACATATCCGACAGCGTCGCACGATTGGGGCGGTTCCAGCATATGTCGCCTTTGTCTGGGCCACTCCGAACGCGGTCGGGCAGTTGCAGGTCATGATCGACAAGATAACGCAGCACGCCGCTGATCGATCGCCGCCGTTCGAAGACGGCAAAGACCTGACGGATCGCCTGCTGAACCCCCTCATCAGGGTCAAGCGCGACATCGCCTGACGGCTTCAGCACATAGCCGCGCGGAAGGCCCATGATGAGTTCGCCGCGGCGCGCTTTGGCACGCCGTCCCTCATGCATGCGGGCTTTCAGGATGTGCAGTTCAGCCTCGCTCATCGTGCCCTTCAGCCCGAGCAGAAGCCGGTCATTGTATGTCCCGGGATCGTAGATGCCATCAGCATCACCGATCAGGGTGTCGAACAGCGCACACATTTCGAGAAGCTGATGCCAGTCACGACAGGATCGCGCCAGGCGAGACACTTCGATGCCCAGCACCAGCCCGACATGGCCGAGGCCCACCTCCGCAACGAGGCGCTGGAAGCCAGGCCTGTCCAGCGTCGAGGAAGCGGAACGGCCGAGATCATCATCGATGACGGTCACTTGCTCGCGCTGCCAACCAAGATGGCAGGCCCGATCCGCCAGACCGTATTGCAGCCGGGTGGACTCCCGGTTTTGCGTCACCTGCCGCACCGTCGATTGGCGTACATAGACGATCGCCTGCCGCTCCTGATGTCGTTGTCGGATCTTTTCAGGCAGCGCCGCGACGAGTTCCATCTTCATGGTCTGTCTCCCGGTCCGCTGACATCCGCCGCTGGATCAACTCTCCCAGAATGACGACAAGCCGTCGGCGCCGTTCGATCGGCAGATCCGTCCACCGGACATGTTTGCGATACGACATCGTCACGCCTCGCGACCCAACGGGCCAGCCTCAGAAGCGCACGATGGCCCGCATAAGGCGCTAAATGAACCTGTGACTCAGAGGTTCCAGCGCTGCACTTTCTCGACCGGGTTGAGTTCGGGGCACTTGGCCGGCAGCGCGACGATGCTGATGTTGTCAGGCACATCGAGCTTGGCGGTCGTATGCCAACCGGCCTGATCCATCAGGACGATCGCGTGCGCGCCTGGCGCGATGGCGAGCGAGATTTCGGCAAGGTGCAAAGCCATGGTTTGGGTGTTACAGACGAAATCGGCCTATATCTTCGGCGCGATCTGCCCGGAACACGGCAAGGGCGCCGGCCTCGGGCTTTGTCCTGGAACCATATTTCTATGGGAGTGCCCTTCGGGAGGGCCGTCCTGACCTTTGCCAGTTCGGCAGCGAAGCCCCCTTTTTGAAGGCCTCCATCGCATGCTCGTTCTGGGCATGGTGGCGAGGACGCGCGGTGAGCTTCACATAGCCCAGCTTCTTCAACGCGCGGCTGACGCTGGTCTCGTCGAGCGAGACCGCAAATTCGTCATGGAGCCACTGCACCAGATCAATCAGCCGCCAGCGTACCACCCCGTGGATTGCCGGAATCGGACCTTGCTCGACAATATCGACCAGTGCCTGGCGCTGCGCATCGGTCAGCCGCGAATGGGGGCCGGGCGCTTTGCTATCGAGCAGCCCATCAGGGCCACGGGCATTGAATCGGATCACCCAGTCGCGCACGATCTGAAGCCCGACGCCACCGATCCGAGCCGCCGCGCTCCGGCTGCCGCCATCGTATATCTCGGCCAAGGCCAACAGTCGGCGCGCCCGGTTCGCACTCTTCGTCGTCCGCGACAATCGTCGCAGCGTTGCTCCGTCGAAGTCTTCCCGCAAGCTGATCGCTGAACCCATGGCACCGCACTCCAAAGCCGCATCGCCATAGATTCAGATTTTCGACGCCTTGGGAATCCCCCCGTGAGTCAGAGACCGCACAGGTTGGTATAACGCTTCTAGCGCTCCGATTCCTGCTTTCTAATCGAAGGAATATGCTTGAAGAAGCGTGTCAGCGATCTTCCGCGCGGCCGGGCCGAGTTCCTCATCGTCGAGCTCGCCAGCGGTCCAGAAAGAGAGCGCCCCCCGGAAAGCGAGCGCGAGTTGCGCAGGCAGGATGCGGCATGCCTCATCCCGGCGGAGCGGAAGTAGGCCTGCTCCGTCGCCTAGGGCGTGAGCCCATAAGGCAGTGGAATTCGATCTGACTTCGCCGGACGCCGCGCCGCCAGTCCCTATCCAGGCCATCACCGCGCGGTTCACGATCGGCTCGTCGAGCATGACCGCGACCGCAATGTCGATAGCGAGCGCTACACGATCGGCGGCTTGCGGCGGCTGCGGCGTCGCGTCGAAGCGCGCCATCATCGCATCGATTCGTCGCCCCGACAGTGCGTGCATGATCGCTGGCTTGCTGCCGAACTGATTGAATGGCGTCGCGAAGCTGACCCCGGCTTCCGAGGCGAGATCACGCATCGAGAACTCTGCCTTGCCATCATGCAATAGACGCTCTGCCGCATCAAGCACGCGCTGGCGCACGGGCTCGCCCCGGCGCTTCGCACCTGTTTCCACCTTGTCTTCCCTCATCGCATATCTATATCATGATACAATTAAGTTGTCCTGCAGGAGTGTACGCGTGACAGACAATAACCCAAAAATCTTTCTCATCAGCGGCGTCAGCTCTGGGCTGGGCCGAGCATTTGCTGAGGGCGCCTTGGAGGCCGGTCACCGGGTCATCGGGACCGTGCGGCGCCGGGAAGACGCGAACGTATTCGCTTCACTCGCACCGGGCCGCGCAAGCCCGCTGCTGCTGGACGTGACTGACTTGGCTTCCATTCCTCTGGCGATAGCCGCAGCCGAGCGCGATGTCGGTCCTGTCGATGTGTTGGTGAACAACGCCGGTTACGGCCATGAAGGCGTGCTTGAGGAATCGTCGATGGACGATCTCCAGCGGCAGTTCGCCGCGAATGTGTTCGGCCCGGTGGCGATGATGCAGGCGGTGTTGCCCGGTATGCGCAAGCGTCGCTGCGGGCATATCGTCAACGTAACCTCCATGGGAGGGTTCATCACTATGCCGGGGATCAGCTTCTATTGCGGCAGCAAGTTCGCGCTGGAGGGGATTTCCGAAGCGCTCGGCAAGGAGGTCGCGGCGTTCGGCATAAGCGTAACGACGCTGGCGCCCGGGCAGTTTCGCACCGACTGGGCTGGCCGCTCGATGGATCGGACGCCGCGCAGCATCGCGGATTATGACGAGGTTATGGACCCCATAAGGGCTGCGCGACAGGCTAATACCAAGTCCCTGAGGGGATGACTCGCGAAGGGTTGCCAAGGGCGCTGGGTATTGATTCAAGA
>NZ_BAAAEH010000052.1:0-21665 GCF_039522915.1 Sphingomonas oligophenolica | reverse complement strand
CTATCAGGTGCTCAACAACACCTCCTTGGTACATCGATACCGTCGGGGGGCGTCCACCCCATCTGTTCTCTCCGCTGTTCCGCCGCTGTTTTCCCGCTGTTATTCGATAACAGCGAGATTGCCCGTAAGCCTCTGATCTTGGCTTGGAAAAATCTCCTCGGAATCCAACATAACAGCGGGAAAAATCAATATTCGAAAAACAGCGGGGAACAGCGGGAAATCGCGAGGCCGCCGGCAGGGGAAATCACACGTGCCGCCTGCTCAGAAGATCGCCGCCATGGGGAGGAGCGTGCCGGAACTACCGGGCCTCGCTCGATTTTTAGGGCGACCCATGCTATGCAAGCCGCGTCACCGAGGAGCATTGCCATGCCCGTCCTTGCGATTCTTGCCCTGGCTGCGGCCGCCGCCGCGCCGGCGCCCAAGCCCGCCGCGCCCGCGGCCAAGCCGGTCTGCCAGAACACGCGCATACCCTATGCCGTGCAGCGCGGCGAAACCCCGCGCGTCCATCCCCTGAGCGCTGAGCCGCCCGCCGCGCTGATCCTGGGCGTGCTCAGGACGGTCGATGGCTGCACCCGGCCGGTCGTGGTCCGCGAGGATGTCGGCGCGCCGCGGCGCTAGATATCCTGGACCAGCCGTCCATACAGTTCGGGGCGGCGATCGCGGAAGAAGCCGAAGGCAGCGCGGTGGCGCTTCACCTGGTCGAGATCGAGCGTCGCGACCAGCACGCCGGTCTCCTCGGCGCCGAACTCGGCAATCAGATCGCCGCGCTCGTCGGTGATGAAGCTGTGGCCGTAGAAATGCTGGCCATGCTCGGTGCCGATGCGGTTGGCGGCGACCACCGGCACGACGTTCGAGACGGCATGGCCGATCATCGCCCGGCGCCACAGCCGCGAGGTGTCGAGATCGGCGTCATGCGGCTCGCTGCCGATCGCGGTCGGGTAGAAGAGGATCTCCGCGCCCATCAGCATCATCGCGCGCGCCGTCTCGGGATACCATTGGTCCCAGCACACCCCGACGCCCAGCGTCGCCGACGGCCCCGGCCAGACCTTGAAGCCGGTATTGCCGGGCCGGAAATAGAATTTCTCCTCGTACCCCGGCCCATCGGGAATGTGGCTCTTGCGATAGACGCCCATCACCTTGCCGTCGGGGCCGATCATCGCGAGGCTGTTGTAATGATGCGGCCCGTCAGCCTCGAAAAAGCTGGTCGGGATGAACACGCCAAGGTCGGCCGCGAGCTTCTGCATCGCCAGCACGGCCTGATGCTCGCCGACCGGCCTGGCGTTGGCGAACAGTCCCTCATCCTCGACGCGGCAGAAATATTCGCCCTCGAACAATTCGGGCGGCAGGATCACCTGCGCCCCCTTGCCCGCTGCCTCGCGGACGAGGTCGGAGACATTGGCGATGTTCGCTGCCATGTCGCCGGTGAAGGCGAGCTGGAGCGCGGCGACGGTGAGTTCGGTCATGCGCGGCCCCTTAGCGACTTTCGCGCCAAAACGGCACCCCTCAGGCCGGGATCTGCTGGCTGATGCAATGGAAGCTGCCCCCGCCGGTCAGGATCGCATCGGCATGGAGCCCGACCGCCACCCGATCGGGGAACAGCGCCTGGATCGCCGCCACCGCCGCCGCGTCGTTCGCGGCGCCATATTGCGGGACGACCACCGCCGCATTGCCGATATAGAAGTTCATATAGCTGGCCGGAATGATCTCCCCGTCGCGCAGCACCCGGCCCGGCGAGGGGATGCGGACGATCTCGACATCATGCGCCGCCGCGTCGCGCGCCGCGTGCTGATAGACGAGCGCATTGGGGTCGTCGGCGTCGGGCTCCGGGATCACCAGCTTCCCCGGCGCAACGAAGCGCGCGAGATTGTCGACATGGCCGTCGGTATGATCGTTCATCAACCCTTCGCCGAGCCAGATCACGCGCGAATAGCCGAGATCCGCCGCCAGCCGCGCCTCGACATCGGCGCGCGACAGCGCAGGGTTGCGGTTCGGGTTGAGCAGGCATTGCTCGGTCGTGACGACAAGGCCGGTACCGTCGCCATCGATCGCGCCGCCTTCCAGGATCCAGTCGCAGGCTTGCGCAGGAATGTGCCGCTGCGCCGCCAGCCGCCGCCCGATGCTGTCGTCGCCGGGCAGGTCATATTTCCCGCCCCAGCCGTTGAACAGGAAGTCGCGGGCCTGCCCGTCGCCGGTGACGATCGCGGCGGTATCGCGCAGCCAGATGTCGCCGAACGGCTCGACGATGATCTCCGCGGCCTCGCCAACGAGCGCCCTGGCGGCGTTTGCGGCTTCCTCATCGGCGGCGACGAGCAGCACGCGCTCGCCCTTGCCGTTCGCATGGACCGCGCGCGCGAAGGCAGCGACCTCGGCGCGGGCCGGCTCGAGATCGTCTTCCCACAAGTCGGGATGGCTCGGAAAGCCGATCCACACTGCCTTGTGCGGCGCCCATTCGGGGGCGGGGGTAAGGCGCGTCACTTCGCCTCCGCGCGGCTCTTGTCGCGGATCGCGCGGAACTCAGCGGTCGGATACCAGTTCGGCCAGGCGCTGCCATCGGCGAGTTGCCGCCCGAGTTGATAATAGAGCGTCAGGTCCTGGACCGCACCCGACCAGTCCCAATTGGGATCATATTCGTCCTGCGGCTTGTGATAGCGATGCTCGATATAATCGAGCGTCGCGGCATGGCCCGCCGCCTCGCCGCCCTTGACCAGGTCTTCGCCCGATCCGCCATCGAGCATCGGCACGCCGAGCTTGGCGAAGCTGAAATGGTCCGAGCGGAAATAGCCGCCGCGCTCGGGGTTGGGCTCGGGCTTGATCACCCGCCCCTCGGCCGCGACCAGCGGCACGATCAGGTCCTCGAGCTCGGACTTGCCGGCGCCGGTGATGACGAAATCCCGGGCCGGGCCGATGATGTTGAGCCCGTCCATGTTCACGCCGCCGACGGTATGGCTGAGCGGATAGATCGGGTGCTCGGCATAATAAAGCGAGCCCAGCAGCCCCGATTCCTCGGCCGTCACCGCCATGAAGGCGATGGATCGCTTCGCCGGGCCGGCCTTGGCCTGGGCCTCGGCGAGCGACACGAGGCCGGCGACCCCGCTCGCATTGTCGAGGGCGCCGTTGCAGATGTCGTCGCCATTCACGGGCGTGCACCGCCCGAGATGATCCCAATGCGCGGTATAGAGAATCAGGTCGTCGGGCGCGGTCGAACCCGGCAGCACGCCGATCACATTCTTCGACGCCTGGCGCCGGATCGTGTTGGTGAAGGAAACCGACGCCTTCACCCCGAGCGGCACTGCCCTGAAGCCCTTCTGCTTCGCCGCCTCGGCCAGCGCGCCGAAATCCTTGCCCGCGCTGGCGAAAAGCGCCTTCGCCTTGTCGAGCTGAATCCAGCCGATCGCCTGGGACTGGTCCATATGGTCGCCGGCCGCGTCGAGCTCGTGCACCGGGCCGCTCCAGCTCGACTGAACGACGCCCCAGCCGTAAGCGGCCGGCTCGGTATCGTGGACGATGATCGCCGCCGCGGCGCCCTGCCGCGCTGCCTCCTCGAACTTGTAGGTCCAGCGGCCATAATAAGTCATCGCCTTGCCCTCGAAGAGCCCGTCCCGTCCCGGCATCTGCCAGTCGGGATCATTGATCAGGATGACGACCGTCTTCCCCTTCACGTCGATGCCGGCATAGTCGTTCCAGCCGCGCTCCGGGGCGTTGATGCCATAGCCGACGAATACGACGTCGCTGTCCTTGACCGCGATGGCCGGCGTGACCCGATAGGTCGAGATCACCATGTCAGTGCGAAAGTCGAGGCTGACCGGCGCCTTGCCGCCGGTGAAGGTCAGCGGCGTCACGTTCTGCGCGGTGATCTCGACCAGCGGCACATTCTGGTACCAGCTGCCGTGATTGCCGGGCGTCAGCCCCGCCGCCTTGAAGCGCTCGACGATATAGGCAGTCGCCTTTTCCTCGGCCGGCGTGCCGGGCGCGCGGCCCTCGAAAGAATCGGACGACAGGGTTTTCGTCACCTCCTTCAGTGTCTCGACGCTGACGCGAGGGGAATCGGGCGCAGCCGCGATCAGGGCAAGTGCGGCGGGCAGCAGGAAAAGGGGGCGCATCGGGACTCCTCGATCTTTCGGCGGCCGGGTTCTGGCAGCGTGCCGCCGCACACGCAAGGTCGTCCCGGATGGAGCCATTCCGGTTGGACAATGCCGTTGCCAACAAGCGTTGTGGCGTTAGATACCGGCTTAAATACTTGAAAACGGGGCGGGGCACGTGAAAAACTGGATATTGGTGGCGCTACTCGCCACGACGACGGGCCTCGTTGCCCAATCGCCGGCCGGCGCGACGAGCGACGCCGCAGCCCGTTTCGGCGCGCGCGAGAATATACAACAGATCAGCCTGTCGCCCGACGGTCGCAACATCGCCTTCGTCCAACCAGCGGGCGCGCGGGGGGCGGCTCTGTTCATCGCCAACGTCGATGGCGGCACGCCCAAGTCGATCGTATATTCGAGCGGCGAACCGGATCGGCTGCAATTTTGCCGTTGGTCGACCAACACGAGGCTGGTGTGCGGCACCTATACGATCACGCAGGGCGGCGACGGATTCCTCGGATACACGCGGCTGTTCTCGATCGACTCCGACGGCAAGAATATGAAGATGATCAGCGCTCCCGAAACGTCGCGAGCGCTGGGCGCCGCGCTCGGCGGCGGCAACGTGATCGACTGGCTCGGCGACGAGGCGGGGGGATCGGTGCTGATGGCGCGCACCTATGTTCCCGAAAACACCATAGGTACCCATCTCGCCAGCAGCCTGGAGGGATATGGGGTCGACAGGGTCGATACGGTCAACCTGAGGCGCTCGACAGTCGAAAGTCCGAGGCGCGATGCGGAGGAATATATCTCCGATGGCCACGGTGTCGTGCGAATCATGGGCGCCCAACCCAGCGACAGCGCGGGGTACGCCAAGGACAAGGTCAATTATTCCTACCGCAAATCGGGCAGCCGCAACTGGCTTCCGCTCGGATCGGTCAAGCTAATGGGGGGGCAGACCGCTGGCTTCGAGCCCGTCGCCGTCGATCGCGACCATGATGTCGTCTACGGCTTCGACGCGGTAGGCGGACGGACCGCGCTTTACTCGATCGCACTGGACGGCAGCGCCAAACGCGATCTGGTGCTTGCCCGGCCCGATGTCGACATTGATTCGCTCATCCGGATCGGCCGTAACGCGCGGGTCGTCGGTGCAAGCTTCGCAACCGACCGCCGCCAGATCGAGTTCTTCGATCCCGAACTCAAGAAGCTCGCTGCATCGCTTTCCAGGGCGCTTCCCGCGCTTCCTCTGATTGCCTTCGTCGATGCCAGCGCGGACGAGAGCAAGCTGATGTTATTCGCCGGCAGCGACGTCGATCCGGGGCGCTATTACCTGTTCGACAAGGCCAGCAAGCAGCTGGCTGAATTGCTCCCGGTGCGACCGCAGCTTCTCGGAATGCAGCTCGCGACGGTCAAGCCGATCACCTATGGCGCCGCGGACGGGACGCAGATTCCCGGATATCTGACCCTCCCGCCCGGCAGCGATGGGAAGAACCTGCCGACGATCGTGATGCCGCATGGCGGCCCCGGCGATCGCGACGAATGGGGGTTCGACTGGCTCGCACAATTCTTCGCCAACCGTGGTTATGCAGTGCTGCAGCCGAATTATCGCGGGTCGACGGGCTATGGCTCGGCCTGGTTCCGGCAAAATGGCTTCAAATCGTGGAGGACAGCGATCGGTGACGTCAATGACGGCGGGCGCTGGCTGGTGAAGCAGGGGGTCGCTGATCCGAACAGGCTGGCTATCCTCGGTTGGTCCTATGGCGGGTATGCCGCGTTGCAGTCGGCCGTCCTCGATCCTACCCTGTTCAAGGCGATCGTGGCGGTGGCGCCGGTCACCGACCTCGAGACGTTGCGCATTGAATCGGTGAACTTCTCGAATCACATTCTCGTAGATGCGTTTATCGGCCATGGCGCTCATGTTCTGGAGGGCTCTCCTGCCCAGAATGTCGGGCGGATCACGGCGCCGGTGCTGTTGTTCCACGGCGACCGCGACCAGAATGTCGGTATCGGTGAATCGCGCATGATGGCGTCGCGCATGAAGGGTGCGGGAAAGCGGGTCGAACTCGTCGAATACCACAACCTGGATCACCAACTCGAAGACAGCACCGTTCGCGCCGAGATGCTCGACAAGATGGATGCGTTCCTGCGGGCATCGATGGGCATGACGGCCAAATGAAAAGGGCGGCCTCTCGCGAGGCCGCCCCTTCAGGAACTCAAGAAAGTTGCTGGATCAGCGCGAGTAGAACTCGACGACCAGGTTCGGTTCCATCTTCACCGGATAGGGAACTTCGTCGAGCGTCGGGACACGCGTGAAGGTCACCTTCGCCGGGCCGTCCGGCGCGACATAATCTGGGATGTCGCGCTCGGCGAGGCTCTGCGCTTCCATCACCAGCGCCATTTCCTGCGCCTTGGCGCCGAGCGTGATCTCCATGCCCGGGAAGACCCGGCGCGAGGCGATGTTGCACTTCACGCCATTGACCCGGATATGGCCGTGCGAAACGAGCTGGCGCGCGGCGAACACGGTCGGCGCGAACTTGGCGCGATAGACGATCATGTCGAGGCGCTGCTCGAGCAGGCCGATCAGGTTCTGGCTGGTATCGCCCTTCATCCGCGCGGCTTCCTCATAGCAGTGCTTGAACTGCTTCTCGGTCACGTCGCCATAATAGCCCTTGAGCTTCTGCTTGGCGCGCAGCTGGATGCCGAAATCGGAGACCTTGCCCTTGCGGCGCTGGCCATGCTGGCCGGGGCCATATTCGCGCTTGTTCACCGGGGACTTGGGGCGACCCCAGATGTTCTCGCCCATACGGCGATCGAGCTTGTACTTGGCGCTGGAGCGCTTCGACATGTGATATTCCTTTGCAAGTGCCAACAACGAGACAGGCGCCCGCAAGGGCACCGGCCAATTCCCGGTCATCGCTCTGTTGAAATCCTGAGATCGTACAGGGCCACCGCTTCACCGGGGTGCGGGGCCATTTGCGAAGGCGCGCGGTTAGCCTTGTGTCCGGTGCGAGTCAAGCTGGACGGCTCAGGGACGCGGCCGTTTCCCGGCGAGCGCGCTCAGGATACCGCGAAACGTGCGCACCTCCTGCTCGGACCAGCCGGGCTTGGTCAGCAAGGTCCGCAAGGTCCGCCGGACAGTCGGCTCGCGGTCGGGCAGATGGAAATAGCCGGTCTGTTCGAGCATCCCGCTCAGCTGCGCGAGCATGCCTTCGAGATGATCCTGCGGCGCGGGCGGATCAAGCTCGGTCTCGGGCGGCGAGACCAGGCTCATCCCCTTCGACCATTCATAAGCGACGAGAATCACCGCCTGGGCGAGGTTCAGGGAGCCGAATTCGGGATTGATCGGGACGGTGATGATCGAGCGGGCGAGCGCGACATCGTCGGTTTCGAGCCCCGAACGCTCCGGGCCGAACAGGATCGCCGACCGGCCGGACGCGGCATGGATCGCGCGGCCAGCTTCTTCAGGCGTGACGACCGGCTTGGTGACGCCGCGCTTACGCACCGTCGTCGCATAGACATGCGCGCAATCCGCCACCGCCCCGGCGACGCTGTCGAAGACCTGGGCCTGTTCGAGCACAATATCGGCACCGCTCGCCGCCGGCCCGGCGGAAGGATTGGGCCAGCCGTCGCGCGGGGTGACGAGCCGCATCTCGGCAAGGCCGAAATTGAGCATGGCGCGCGCCGCCTTGCCGATATTCTCGCCGAGTTGTGGCCGGACGAGGACGATCACGGGGGGCGGGGACAGCGTGCGATCCTCCTTTTCTCCGTTCGTCCTGAGTAGGGGCTGAGCTTGTCGAAGACCCGTATCGAAGGACTTGCGCTCGAGGCCGCGTATCGTTTCCCAATCCCCCGCGATCAACGCTTCCTTCTTGGCACGGGTCCAGCCCTTGATCTGGCGCTCGGCTTCCAGAGCCTCAAGACGAGAAGGGAAATCCTGCGACCACATGAGCGTTATCGGGCGCCGGTTGTGGGTATAACCTCCGAGTTCTCCACGATCATGCTGCCCGATGCGGTGTTCGACGCTGTCGGTGTGTCCAACATAATAACTGCCATCGGAACATCGCAAGATATAGGCATAGAAGCTCAACCAACCTGTCCTTCGATACGCGTCTTCGACTTCGCTCAGCCGCTACTCAGGACGAACGGCGTTTGAAGAGATGCCGGCGGGGCGTCCTAGCGCTCGACCGCCCTCACCCCTTCCCCACTTCGGTCACATTGCCGGCGAATTCCTCGAAGTCGCGGGCCTCGCGGAAATCCTTGTAGACGCTGGCGAAGCGGATGTACGCGACTGAATCAAGGCCCTTGAGCCCCTCCATCACCATCTCGCCGATCCGCTTCGAGGGGACCTCGTTCTCGCCCTGGGTTTCGAGCTGGCGCTGGATGCCCGAGACGAGTTTCTCCAGCCGCACCGGGTCGATCGGCCGCTTGCGCGCTGCGATCGAAACCGAGCGGAGGAGCTTCTCGCGGTCGAACGGCTCGCGCTTGTCCTCGCTCTTGAGCACGTAAAGCTCGCGCAGCTGGATCCGCTCGAAGGTCGTGAAGCGCGCCGCGCAGCCCTCGCATTGCCGCCGCCTGCGGATCGCACCGGCGTCCTCAGTCGGGCGGCTGTCCTTTACCTGGCTGTCTTCATGTCCGCAAAATGGGCAACGCAACCGATCAGTCCTTCGATACTATCTGGAAGGCGACACCATCGGCGCCGGCCCTCATCGTCTCAAACCCCTTCGGGATAGATCGGGAAGCGCGCGCACAGCGCAAGCACCCGCTCACGGACAGCCGCCTCGACCTGACCGTCGCCGGCCTCGCCATTCTTGCGCAGGCCGTCGAGCACGTCCGCGACCATGTTGCCGATCTCGCGGAACTCGGCGGCACCGAAGCCGCGCGTCGTGCCGGCCGGGCTGCCGACGCGGATGCCGCTCGTCTTGGTCGGCGGCAGCGGATCATTGGGGATGCCGTTCTTGTTGCAGGTGATGCCGGCACGCTCGAGCGCCTCGTCGGCATCCTTGCCGGTCACGCCGAGCGGCGACAGGTCGATCAGCGCGAGATGCGTGTCGGTGCCGCCCGAGACCACTTCGGCGCCGCGCTCCTTGAGGGTCGCGGCGAGGATTTTCGCATTCTCGACCACAGCGGCGATATAGCTCTTGTACTCGGGCCGCAGCGCCTCGCCGAACGCGACCGCCTTGGCGGCGATGACATGCATCAGCGGGCCGCCCTGGAGCCCCGGGAACACGGCCGAGTTGATCTTCTTGGCGATCGCCTCATTGTTGGTCAGCACCATGCCGCCGCGCGGACCGCGCAATGTCTTGTGGGTCGTGGTCGTCACCACATCGGCAAAGGGCAGCGGCGAGGGGTGGAGCCCGCCGGCGACGATCCCGGCGAAATGCGCCATGTCGACCATGAACAGGGCCCCGACCTCGTCAGCGATCGCGCGGAACTTCGCGAAATCGATCTGGCGGGGATAGGCCGAGCCGCCGGTGATGATCAGCTTCGGCTTGTGCTCGCGAGCGAGGCTCGCGACCTGATCGAAATCGATCAGATGGGTGACTGGGTCGACGCCGTACTGGACCGCGTTGAACCATTTGCCCGACATCGCCGCCTTGGCGCCATGGGTGAGATGGCCGCCGGCGTCGAGGCTCAGCCCCATGATCGTGTCGCCCGGCTTGGTCAGCGCGAGCATCACCGCGCCGTTCGCCTGGGCGCCCGAGTGCGGCTGGACGTTCGCAAAGCCGCAGTCGAACAGCTGCTTCGCGCGGTCGATCGCAAGCTGCTCGACCTCGTCCGACGGCTCGCAGCCCTGATAATAGCGCTTGCCCGGATAGCCTTCGGCATATTTGTTGGTGAAGACCGACCCCTGCGCCTGCAACACCGCCTTGGAGACGATATTCTCGCTGGCGATCAGCTCGATCTGGGTCTGCTCGCGCTTCAGCTCATGGGTGACGCCGCCGAACACCGCCGGATCGGCTTCCGCCAGGCCGCGGGTGAAGAAACCGTCGGGCTGGACATCATTCAAGGCGCGGGGGTTGGTGCTCATGCTGGTTCCTTCGCGAAGCTTGGAGCGCCGAGCTTGTCGACGCGGGGGGCGTGGCGGCCGCCGGCGAATGCCGTGGCCAGGAAAGCGGTGATACAGGCCTTCGCCATATCCTCACCCGTCAGGCGTGCGCCCATGGCGAGGATATTGGCGTCGTTATGTTCGCGGGCAAGCGCTGCCGACAGCGGCTCGCCGACCAGCGCGCAGCGCGCAGCGGGATGGCGATTGGCTGCGATCGAGATGCCGATTCCCGAGCCGCACAGGGCGATGCCGCGCTCGGCCTCGCCGGTCGCGATCGCCTCTGCAAGGGCAAAGCCGTAATCGGGATAATCGACCCTGGCGTCCGAATGGGGGCCGAGATCGTGCACCTCATGGCCCTCGTCACCGAGCCACGCGACCAGCATTTCCTTCAGCGCGAAGGCGGCATGATCGGAGGCGATGGCGATGCGCATCAGGTGGCGCTCCTTGTCGACGAAAGCGGATGCGGCGGCCTTTACGCAAAGCGCGCGCCGAACGCTACCGCCTAGTCATCCAATCGACGCAGTTCGTCGCCGAACGTGAAGCCAGCCCCGCGCGCGGGCGACCGCGGCGAAGCGCGCGCTGAGCGGAATCCCGCCCGGGATTGCCGTTCACCCCCCGGGCGGGCTAGCGTCGGCCGGTGACGGATTCGCCATCAATTGTGCCCGGGGCAGCCGAGGCGCGTGCACGCCTCGTCGCTGCGCTGGTCGGCACCGGCGACGAAGACCGTTCGGCCTTTCGCGATCTCTATGCGCTCACCTCAGCGAAGCTTTTCGGCATCTGCTATCGTATCTGCGGTGAAAGGCAGGCTGCGGAAGACGTGTTGCACGACGTATATCTCACCATCTGGAAGCGCGCGGGCGCCTATGAACCGCACCGCGCGAGCCCGATCACCTGGCTCGCCACCATCGCCCGCAACCGGGCGATCGACTGGCAGCGGGCGCAGGCGGTCCGCCGATCGAGCCCGATCGAAGATGCGCCGCCGATCCTCGACGAGGCCCCGCTCGCCAGCGAGACGATGCTGGCTGACGAGGAAACGCGCCGGCTTCATGGCTGTTTAGAGGGACTCGAGGATCGCCAGCGCGAGGCGATCCGCACCGCCTTTTTCGACGGGCTGACCTATGCCGAGCTCGCCGAGCGCCAGAATGTGCCGCTCGGGACCATGAAGAGCTGGGTTCGCCGCGGCCTTGCCAGGCTCAGGGAATGCCTCGAGCGATGAGCGGGGACTCGATCCTGGACGATGGCCCCGACATGGCCGCCGCCGAGCTCGCGCTGGGCCTGCTCGAGGGCGAGGACCGCGCCCATGCCCTGCGCCGCATGCTCGCCGAACATGGTTTCGCCCAGGAAGTCGAGCGCTGGCGCGGGCATCTCGCCGCCTTTTTCGACCTCTGGCCGCCCATACCGGCGCCCGCAGGCGTGCTCGCCCGGGTCGAGCGCTCGATCGACGGGACGGTCGCGACGCCTGTAGGGGCTGCGCCAGGCCCGCGCCGCCTGTTCTGGCCGGTGATGGCCGGGCTGACGAGCGTCGCCGCCGCGGCATTGCTCGCGGTCATCGTCCTGCGTCCGATCCCGGTTGCCGGTCCGACACCGCAGCCCTCCACCGTCGCGCCGGCCGCGATGCTGGTCGCCTCGATCAATCCGGTCGCGGCCGGCACGCCGGTGACGGCGGTCTATGATCCCCACACGGCAACCTTGCGGCTCACCGCCGCAGCGCTCGCCAAGGCCGATCGCAGCGCCGAGCTCTGGGTGATCGCCGGCGACGGCGTGCCGCATTCGCTCGGTCTGCTGCGGACGTCCGGCAGCTCCTCCCTCGCGGTGAACCAAGGCAACCGCACGCGGCTCGCCGCTGGCGCCACGCTCGCTGTCTCGCTCGAGCCGATCGGCGGCTCGCCGACCGGGCTCCCGACCGGTCCGGTCGTCGCCAAGGGCGCGCTTTCCCGGGTCTGATCCGGGGCAGTGCATCCCTGAGAGGCCCCCGCCCGTACCTGTGCCGTGCCCCGACCGGGTGCCCGTACAGGAGAGTATCCAATGATCCGTTCCGTCCAAGTCATGATCGCCGCCACCGCCATTGCACTCAGCGGCACGCCTGCCGTTCATGCCCAGTCAAACCCGATGGTGGGCGGCGCTGCGATGTACCCGACCAGGAACATCATCGAGAATGCAGTCAATTCGAAGGACCATCTGACTCTCGTCGCTGCCGTGAAGGCGGCAGGGCTGGTCGACACGCTGACGGGGCCCGGGCCGTTCACCGTCTTCGCGCCGACCGATGCCGCCTTTGCCAAGCTCCCCGCGGGCACTGTCGACACGCTGCTCAAGCTCGAGAACAAGGCGATGCTGACCAGCGTGCTGACCTATCATGTCGTCGCCGGCCGCATCACCGCGGCGGATATCGCCGCCGAGGCCAGGGCGCATGGGGGCAAGGCGACCTACCCCACCGTCCAGGGCGGCACGCTCACCTTCATGAAATCCGGCACGGGCTGGATGATCGAAGACGCGAAGGGCCATCGCGGCAGGATCACCATCGCCAATGTCATTCAGTCCAATGGCGTGATTCACGTCGTCGACACGGTGATGATGCCCTGAACCGACAAAATTGCGCGCGTCGTGCATCCCGTCGGACTCGACGCGCGTATATGCACTGTCTTTCCCCCCAAGCGAAAGACGAGTGACCTGGCGCCGATACTCCCCTCCTTCGCGGCGCCGTGCGTAGGGGACCTGCCGGCGCCCCCCCGCCGGCAGGTCCTTTTCATTTTGACGCAAGACCGTCATGGAAGCGTCACGCGACTGTCCTAGCGCGGCGCTGCGGCCGCCTTTCGACAGCGCAGGAGAACAAGCCAATGGCCATCGCGACCCGATCGGCGAAGAACCGCGCTGTCCGCGCCGCCGTCCTGCGGCATGACCATCTCTCGAAGCAGGGCCTGCTCGAACGCGCCTTCACCTTCGCCTTTCGCGGGCTCGTCTATGCGCAGATCTGGGAAGACCCGGCGGTCGACATGGAAGCGCTGGCGATCACCCCGGACAGCCATGTCGTGACGATCGCTTCGGGCGGCTGCAACGTGCTGTCCTATCTGACCGCGAACCCGCGCGCGATCACCGCGGTCGACCTCAACACGGCGCATGTCGCGCTCAACAAGCTGAAGCTCGTCGCGGCCCGGCGCCTGCCCGGCTATGAAGCCTTCCACCGCTTCTTCGCGCGGGCCGACAGCCGCGCCAACATCATCGCCTATCGCAATCATGTCCGCCCCCATCTCGACGAGACGACCCGACGTTACTGGGAAGGCCGCGACATGATCGGGCGCCGGCGGATCGGCGGCTTCGCCCATGGCGTCTACAAGCGCGGGCTGCTCGGCAATTTCATCGGCGCGGCGCATCTGCTGGCACGGCTCAATGGGGTGAACCCCAAGGTGCTGATGAAGGCCGGGTCGATTGAGGAGCAGCGCGAAATCTTCGACCGCGATTTCGCGCCGATGTTCGACAAGGGCTTCATCAAATGGCTCACCGACCAGCCGGCCTCCCTGTTCGGCCTCGGCATCCCGCCCGCTCAATATGAGGCGCTGGCCGGCGAGGAGAAGATGGCGACGGTCTTGCGCGAGCGGCTCGAAAAGCTTGCCTGCGATTTCGACCTGAAGGACAATTATTTCGCCTGGCAGGCCTTCAACCGCAGCTATGGCGAAGGGCCCTCGGCGCCGCTGCCGCCCTATCTCCAGCGCGCGCATTATGAGGAGATCGTCGACCGGGTCGACCGGATCGAGGTGCGCCACATCAATTTCGGCGATTATCTGCGCAGCCGCCCCGATGCGTCGCTCGACCGCTATATCCTGCTCGACGCGCAGGACTGGATGACCGACGCGCAGCTGACGGACCTGTGGAGCGAGATCACCCGCACGGCAAAGGCCGGCGCCCGCGTGCTGTTCCGTACCGCCGGCACCGCGACGATCCTGCCCGGCCGGGTGCCGGACGCGATCCTGTCGAAATGGGATTACCGCGCCGAGGAATCGCTCGATTATACCAGGCGCGACCGCTCCTCGATCTATGGCGGGGTGCATCTCTATATATTGGAGGCGTCGGCCTGAACGCTGAGTCGAACCATGCCGGGCAAATGGATGCGATCTATCGGACGCAGCGCCATTTCTATGACCTGACGCGGAAATATTATCTGCTCGGCCGTGACCGGCTGATCCGCCATCTGTCGCCGCCGCCGGGGGGCAGCGTGCTCGAGATCGGCTGTGGCACGGGGCGCAACCTGATCGTCGCGGCGCGGACCTGGCCTGACGCCCGCTTCTTCGGGATCGATATCTCCGAAGCAATGCTGGAGACCGCGCGCGCCAAGGTCGCCAAGGCAGGCCTGACCGGCAGGATCACGCTGGCGCAAGGCGATGCCACTGCTTTCGATGCGCAGGCGCTGTTCGGCATCCGGGAATTCGACCGGGTCTTCCAGAGCTACACGCTGTCGATGATTCCCGACTGGCAAGGCGCGATCCGCGAGGCGGCGGCAAAGCTCGCCCCGGGCGGCCGCCTCGACATCGTCGATTTCGGCCAGCAGAACGGCCTGCCTGCCTTGTGGCGGAAATTGCTGTTCGCCTGGCTCGCCAAGTTCGACGTATCGCCCCGCGCCGACCTCAGAAAAGTCGTCGAGACGATCGGACAGGGCAATGGGCTCGAGACCGACTTCCTGTCGCTGCGGCTTGGCTATGCCTGGACGGCGCGGCTCACCCGGCGATAGCGCGCTCCCTGTTCCTCCCTGTTATCGGCGAAATTCTTTTTTTGGGCTGATTCCTCCCTGTTATGTTGGAATTTTCCTCTTCTTTTTCACTGTAATATCAAAGCCCTCCAGACATTCTCCCTGTTATCGAATAACAGGGAGGACGCGGTGCCATAACAGGGAGAGCCTGGCGGGTAACAGGGAGGAGCAGGCGCGCGCCCTGGGGAACAGCAACGGTGTGAAAGAGCGGGTCCGGTCGCCAGCTGCCAACCGGGTTGCGCCCACGATAGCGCGATCGCGCAGCACTTGAATCGCGCCCGTCTCTGGTGCCGCCCGCGCTTAATGGTGGAACAGCAGATACAGGATGATGATCACCGGGATCGGCACGCCGAGCAGCCACAGCAGACAACCTTTTCCCACATCCCGTCTCCATTATCGTCCCGACAGGAACGAGGCCGGCTCGCGGTTGTTCCGGCGGTGGTCAGCGCAGCAGCCTGTCTCCCTCGGTCTCGGCGACGGGGCCGCTCCGGGCCGAGACGGTAAGCGTGGTCGCCAGGTCCATCGTCACATTGCCGAGGGTCCGGAAGATATCGGGGATTGTCTCGACGGCCACAAGCAGGCCGAGCGGGGCGATCGGCACGCCCATCGCGATGCAGATCGGCGCGATCGAGGTGACATAGCTGATCTGGCCCGGCAGGCTGACCGCGCCCATGGTCGTGATCGCAGCGACAGCGGCACCGGCCGCGAGCTGGACCGGGCCGAGCGGCACGCCGAACCAGTATGCGACATAGATGGCGACAGCGAGGTTCATGGGCGGCCCGGTCACGCGGAAGATCGCGACCGCGAGCGGCAGGATGACGCCCGAGGTGGCGACAGGCACCCCGAGCTGCTCGGCGCCGCGCAGCATCGCCGGGAGCGAGGCGAGCGAGGACTGGGTGCTGATCGCGACTGCCTGGGCGGGCACCGTCGCCCGGACGAAGCGGGCCAGCCCGACCCGCCCGCCGATCGCGCCGACCGGGAAGGAGGCGAGCCAGACGAGGATGCCGATCCCCGAGACGATGACGACATAATGGAGCAGCGCGCCGAACGCGGCAGTGCCGGCGCGCGCGCCGACCACATAAGCGAGCGCGAACACCCCCAGGGGCGCGAGCCACAGGATCCAGCCGATGATCACCAGCATCACATCGGCGATCGCCTGGAAGAATTGCGTCAGCAACAGGCGCGGCTCGGCCGGCAAGCGGGTGAGCGCGAAGGCGAAGATCATGGTGAAGACGGTCAGTGGCAGGAAAGCGTTGTTGGCGGCCGCGGCGACCGGGTTGCTCGGCACGATCGAGGCGATGAAATCGGAGAAGGGTGCGACCTCGCCGACCGGCTGGGTCGCGCTGAGCGCTGTCCTGAGGGCCGCCGCGGCGCCCGCCGGGAGCGGGAACCAGCCGAGCAGCAGCGGGGTCAGGATCGCGGCGAAGGCCGAGAAGAACCAGAGCAGCGCGATGAACAGAGCGAGCGCCTGGCCGGCGATCCGCCCGGCCCGTGCCGCCTCGGCGGTGGCGGCGACGCCGGTGACGAGAAGGGCGACGACGAGCGGCACGATCGTCATCTGAAGCGCGTTGAGCCAGGCAGTCCCGACCGGCTGGGCGATCACGATACCGGTAGCGGCGGAGCCCGGGCTCCACGCGGCGATACCGATGCCGAGCGCAATGCCGATCACCAGGGCAGACAGAATACGTGTTGCTTGCGACATGCTCGCCCTTCGATCTATCCGGCGCTACAGCCGCGGAACAGGCGGCATAGCTGATCGGATGCGTGACAATGGCAAGAAAATATTTCGGCACCGATGGCATTCGCGGCGCCACCAATATCGCACCGATGACCGCGGCGGTGGCGATGAAGGTCGGCATGGCGGCCGGCGCGCATTTCGTCCGCGGCGACCACAAGCACCGCGTCGT
The DNA here is from genome assembly GCF_039522915.1 of Sphingomonas oligophenolica. Taxonomy (NCBI): domain Bacteria; kingdom Pseudomonadati; phylum Pseudomonadota; class Alphaproteobacteria; order Sphingomonadales; family Sphingomonadaceae; genus Sphingomonas; species Sphingomonas oligophenolica. Next base: position 4,901 of record NZ_BAAAEH010000052.1, on the reverse strand, counting down.
GATCGGCAAGGACACCAGGCTGTCGGGCTATATGCTCGAAAATGCGATGGTCGCCGGGTTCACCAGCGTCGGCATGGACGTGGTGCTGCTCGGGCCGATGCCCACCCCCGCCGTCGCGATGCTCACCCAGTCGATGCGCGCCGACCTCGGCGTGATGATCTCGGCGAGCCATAACCCTTATGCCGATAACGGCATCAAGCTGTTCGGACCCGACGGCTACAAGCTTTCCGATGCCGACGAGGAGGCGATCGAGGCGCTGATCGACGGCGAGGTGCCGCTCGCGCCCTCGGCCGACATCGGCCGCGCGCGGCGGGTCGACGATGCCAAGGGCCGCTATATCCATTTCGCCAAATCGACTTTCCCCGAGCATCTGCGGCTCGACGGCCTCAGGATCGTGGTGGATTGCGCCAATGGCGCCGCCTATCAGGTTGCGCCCTCTGCCTTGTGGGAACTCGGCGCCGAGGTGATCGCGATCGGCACCTCGCCAAACGGCAAGAACATCAACGACGGAGTCGGATCGACCGCGCCGCAGACCCTGTGCGAGACGGTGGTCGCCTCGGGCGCTGCACTCGGCATTGCGCTCGACGGCGATGCCGACCGGCTGATCGTGGTCGACGAGCTCGGCCATGTCGTCGACGGCGACCAGCTGATGGCGACGATCGCGAGCGGCTATGCCCGTGCCGGGCGGTTGAAGAATGGCGGCATCGTCGCGACGGTGATGTCGAACCTCGGGCTTGAGCGGCATCTTGCGGCGCAGGGCATCGGCATGGTCAGGACCAAGGTCGGCGACCGTCATGTGCTCGAGGCGATGCGCGCCCAGGGTTATAATGTCGGAGGCGAGCAGTCAGGGCATATCATCCTGTCCGACTATGCGACGACCGGCGACGGGCTGGTCGCCGCGCTGCAGATTCTCGCCGAACTGGTCCAGGGCGGCGCCCCGGCAAGCGAGTTGCTCCATCGTTTCGAACCGCTGCCGCAATTGCTCAAGAATGTCCGCTTCAAGGGCGGCAAGCCGCTCGAGGCGGAGGCGGTGAAAGCGGTGATCGCCGGGGCCGAAGCCGAGCTGGCCGGCAGAGGCCGGCTGGTGATCCGCCCCTCGGGCACCGAGCCGGTGATCCGGGTGATGGCCGAGGGCGATGATCCCGGGCAGGTCGAGCGGGTGGTCGACCGGATCTGCGAGGCCGTTCGGGTGGCGGCTGAGTGAATTCCCCTGCCGCTTGCGAGTGACAGGAGGGCTCGCGCTCGCCACGAGCGTTACGTGCGAGATTGGCCGGGAGCCCACCCCTCGTCCCCTCCCGCAAGCGGGAGGGGAGGAAGAAGAGGCGAGAAGGAAGGACATTATGCTCGAGATGCGCCCCGATTGCGAACGCTGCGGCGTCGACCTGCCGGCCGACGAGCCGGGTGCGTTCATCTGCTCGTTCGAATGCACCTTCTGCGCGGGGTGCGCCGAGGCGCTCGACGATCATTGCCCCAATTGTGGCGGCGAGCTGATGGATCGGCCGGCGCGGGTGGGGAAAGCGCTCGAACGGAATCCGGCCTCGACGGTACGGATATTCAAGGGCGGGAAGTGACGGTGCTAACCCAATCTCCTCTCCCTTCGGGGAGAGGAAGCCGGCGGAGCCGGCAAGGTGAGGGCTCGGTCGGAACGGCCGGCTTGAGCCTCACTGCCCGTTCCGACCGAGCCCTCACCCCGCGAACCTGGCGGTTCTTGCCCCTCTCCCCAAAAGGGAGAGGGGGCCAGTGACCCCCCGCATCCTCATCATCGCCGGCTCCGATTCGGGCGGCGGTGCCGGCATTCAGGCCGATATCAAGACCGTCACCATGCTCGGCGGGCATGCGATGACGGCGATCACCGCGATCACCGCGCAGAATACGCTCGGGGTGCAGGCAGTGATGCCGGTGCCGGCCGAGATGGTGATCGCGCAGATCGACTCAGTGTCGAGCGATATCGGCGTCGATGCCGTGAAGATCGGGATGATCGGATCGGCGGAGACAGCCACTGCGGTTGCCGAACGGCTCGAGGCGATGCCCGGCGTGCCGGTCGTCTTCGATCCGGTGATGGTGGCGACGAGCGGCGATGTGCTTGCCGATGCCGTGACCATCGCTGCTTTCACAAGGCTGATGCGGATCGCGACGGTGACCACGCCGAATCTGCCCGAACTGGCGGCACTCGGCGGCGAGGCCGCGGCACGGGCCAAAGGCACCGCACTGCTTGTCAAAGGCGGGCATGGCGAAGGCGACGAGATTGTCGACCAGTTGATTCTCGCTGACGGGAGCGAAGTGCGCTGGGCCGATTCCCGTATCCCCACGCGCCACAATCACGGCACCGGCTGCACGCTGGCGAGCGCCGTCGCGACCGAACTGGGGCGCGGTATGAGTCTCGCCAACGCAGTCGCCCGTGCGCGTCTGTTTGTCCGGCTCGCCCTCCACGAAGCGCCCGGATTGGGTGGCGGCCACGGTCCGATGGGGCACCAGGCGGTCAGGCTCGATACCGATCTCGGCGGGCCGATGCTCAACCAGATCACGCTGCCGCTCACCGATTATGAGGCAAGCGCGGCCTTTTATCGGCTGCTCGGCCTGCGGCAGATCGTCGAATCGGCGCCGCGCTACGCCAGGTTCGAAAGCGCCGGCGGCGGCACGCTGTCGATCGAAACGGCGGACGAGATCGCGGGCAAGCCCGTGCTTTTCCTCGAATGCGGCGATCTTGATGAAAGGGTCGCGCGGCTGCGCGAAGCGGGTATCGCCGTGTCGGCCCCGGTGATGGAAGACTGGGGCTGGCGCGAGGCCCGGCTAACCGATCCCGCCGGCAATGCGATCTGTCTCTATCAGGCTGGCGAGCAGCGGCGCTTTCCGCCATGGCGGCTGTCGTGACCCGTCCATCGCTCCGCCATGAGAAACTCTGCCTCGCCCCCGTTGCCGGGGTGGACGAGGCCGGCCGCGGGCCGCTGGCCGGGCCAGTCGTCGCGGCGGCGGTGATCTTGCCAGCGAAGGGCATTCCGCGCGGGATCGACGATTCGAAGAAACTGACGCCCGCCGAGCGCGCCCGGCTCCATGACCGGCTGCGCGACTGTGCGACCATCGGTGTCGGCATTGTCGAGGCCGACGAGATCGACCGGCTCAACATCTTCTGGGCGACGATGAAGGCGATGACGCTGGCGGTCGATGCGCTCGGCCTTCTGCCCGCCCATGTGCTGGTCGACGGCAACCACCTGCCCCGCTGGACTCACCAGGCAACCGCGATCGTTTCGGGCGATGCGATCTCGCTGTCGATCGCGGCGGCCTCGATCATCGCCAAGCATACGCGCGACACGATCATGATCGCGCATGCCGAGGCGCACCCGCTTTACGGCTGGCATTCGAACAAGGGCTATGCCTGCCGCGCCCATCTCGATGCGCTGCGCGAACATGGCCCCTCGCCGCTGCACCGGCGCAGCTTCGCGCCGGTCGCCCAGGCCTGGCTCGATTTATAGGCCTTTCCCGGTCGGTTGAGTCTTTTCGGCCACACCCCATGGATTGAGTCCCTGTGGATAACTCGACTCAATATCTGGACAGCTTCCCGAAATGTTCCGCCTTGTTAACGATTTGGCAACCGCAATCGTTAACTAACTTCCACTTGACCCGAGTCCGCGCATCCGCAGGGATGCGCAGCTCTTGAGCAGGGGCAGATACATGGGCGTAATGGACAAGGTTAAGACGCGGGTCGCGGCGCCCCGGATTGAGACCGGGCAAGCGGAGACGCTGCCTTATGCGGAATTGCCCCTCGACAGCATCATCATGCAGGATTGCATCACGGCGATGCGCGCATTGCCGGCCAAGTCAGTCGACCTGATCTTTGCCGATCCGCCCTATAATCTCCAGCTCGGCGGCGATCTCAGCCGGCCCGACGGCAGCCATGTCGACGCAGTCACCGATGACTGGGACAAGTTCGATTCGCTCGCCATCTACGACAAATTCACCCGCGCCTGGCTGACCGAGGCGCGGCGCATCCTCAAGGACAATGGCGCGATCTGGGTGATCGGCAGCTATCACAACATCTTCAAGGTCGGCAGCGCGATCCAGGATCTCGGCTACTGGATCCTCAACGACATCGTCTGGCGCAAGGCCAATCCCATGCCCAATTTCAAGGGCACCCGCTTCACCAACGCGCATGAGACGTTGATCTGGGCGTCGATGGGCGAAAAGGCGCGCTACACCTTCAATTATCGCAGCATGAAGACGCTGAACGACGAGCTGCAGATGCGCAGCGACTGGGAATTCCCGATCTGCGGCGGCCAGGAGCGGCTGAAGCGCGACGGGGTGAAGGTCCATCCGACCCAGAAGCCGGAAGCCCTGATCTACCGCATCCTGCTCGCGTGCACCAAGCCGGGCGATGTGGTGCTCGATCCGTTCTTCGGCACCGGCACCACCGGTGCAGTGGCGAAGCGGCTCGGGCGACGCTGGATCGGGATCGAGCGCGAGGTCGATTATTGCGCGGCCGCGCGCGAGCGGATCGACGCGGCGTTGCCGCTCGATGAATCGGCGCTGGTGACGATGCAGTCGCCCAAGGCCGCGCCGCGCGTCGCCTTCGGAACGATCGTCGAGAACGGCATGCTGACCGCGGGCGCGGTGCTGACCGATGCCAAGCGCCGCCACCGCGTGACGGTGCGCGCCGATGGCTCGGTGATGAGCGGCGATGTGACCGGATCGATCCACAAGCTCGGCGCGACCGTTCAGGGCGCGCCGGCCTGCAATGGCTGGACCTTCTGGCATTATGAGACGCCACAGGGGCTGAAGCCGATCGACGCGTTGCGGCAGGAATATCTGCTGGCGACTCAACCATAAGCAAGGCCGTCACCCCGGACTTGTTCCCACTGCTGTCCGGGATTTTATCTGTAGGGGTTGGTGCACGGCAGACAAATCCT
>NZ_BAAAEH010000051.1:0-5083 GCF_039522915.1 Sphingomonas oligophenolica | reverse complement strand
GGACACCATATCCACCCGGGTCACTTCTCGATGAAAATCCCGGGTCAACTCTCAGCGGAAATCAACACCCGCACCCTGGAAAGGAATGACGAGATGCAACCTGCCCCACCCGCACGCGAGGCACCCGCGGAATCTCCGCTCGCCGACAGTCGCGGCCACGGGGTCACCCCGATCAGCGTGCGCATATCCACGGCGGTCAAGATGACCGGCATCGGGCGGTCCAAGCTCTACGAGCTGATCGGAGAGGGCGCCATCGACGTGGTCAAGATCGGCTCATCGACCTTGATTCGGGTCGCAAGCCTTCATCGTCTGCTGGAGAGAAATCGACGATAGCGCGACCCCCACTCGCAGCTGAAATCGCCTGAAGGCCAAGTCGATCCCATTTTTCGTGGATGTTTGTCAGCAAGCACCTGCAACTATTTGGGGATCTGAGATACCCAAATGTGTGCAGCAGCAATGTGCAAGCAAGTCAGAGGCCTCACCCCTAACCTCGAATGAGTGGCAATTCAGTGCCGTCCAAGCCTGAATGCAGGAAACACGCGATAGTGACCGCGCGGCGGACATAAAGCAGAACAATGTTGGCGCCGATGCGGATCTATTTGGTGTGTGATTATACTCCGTACGCGCTAGCTTGCTCGAGGATGGGGAGAGTGGCGATGGCAGAAACTTACACGGTCTTGTGGCGCCCTGCGGCCAGTCAGTCGACCGAGTCGCTGCTCAGGAATCGATTCGGTGCAGAAATCTCGGGCGACGGCGATACGGCGCAACTCTCCCACGTGACTATTGAGCCTGAGGAGGCAGCTGAGATTGCATCGGGGCCAGGCGTTGAAGCAATAGCCCCGTCGTTGGAGATTAAGCTCATTGAGCCGTTGAGCGCGAATCCAACGGATTCGGAGCCTGAGTGGGGCATAAAAGCGGTGGGCGCCGACACATCAGAATATTCTGGGAATGATGTGGTCGTCGCAGTGCTCGACACTGGAATCGACAAACACCATCTCGCATTTGATGGGATGGATATTCGCAGTCGAGATTTCTCAGGGGCTGGCGATGGCGACCTTCATGGCCATGGTACTCATTGCGCTGGTACGATTTTTGGCCGGGTTGTCGATGGTGTCCGCATTGGTGTGGCGCCCGGAGTAAAGCGCGCGCTAATTGGCAAAGTGCTTGATGATACCGGGGGTGGCACTTCGCAGATGATCTTCGATGGCCTCGAATGGGCAATTGACGGTGGCGCGAATGTTATTTCGATGTCGCTTGGTTTCGACTTCCCAGGCCAAGTGGCAAAGCGCGTCAAGCAAGGCTGGCCAACTGAACTCGCGACGTCGATGGCCTTGGTCGCATACCGACAGAACCTCGCTATGTTCGAGGCGATCATGGCGAAGGCCCGTGCTAAGAACGCTTTTGGATCGTCACCGATTGTCATTGCAGCCGCTGGAAACGAGAGCCGACGAGGCATCGACCCCAAATTTCGCATTTCGGCGTCTTTGCCGGCTGTGGCGAGTGACGTCTCCGTCGCAGCCGTAGGTCAGTCAGGGTCGAACTATGTAGTCGCTAATTTCTCGAACAGTGATGCCAGCCTGTGCGCACCCGGTGTCGGTATCGTATCTGCCAAGGCGGGCGGCGGCCTGCACGCGCTCAGCGGAACAAGCATGGCGTGTCCACATGTAGCCGGCGTTTCAGCTTTGTGGTTTGAGGCAGTAAGAAAGGGAGGAGACGATGGCGCTACTGCGGTAAGGAGCAACTTGATTGCTAGAGCGCGCCGGGATTGTTTCGGCGGGGCGTTCCAAAAGATCGATTTTGGTAGCGGCTTGATTACGGCTCCGTAGCATTCTTCGGCAGGAATGGGATCTCTGATTTGTTGGCCAACTTACCCTGACGGGGCTCAAAGGACAGCTCAAACTGGCCCTTATTCGGTCGTTTGGTAGAGCCCTCAACATTGGAGAATGCGATTTGCGCGAGTTGCAGCCCCGGATAGAGAGCGATGGGGATCTCGCCCAAATTCGCAAGCTCGAGAGTCACAATTCCCTGGTAGCTAGGTTCGATGAGCGTTGCAGTGGCGATGCTGAGCCCTTCGCGAGCCCATGTTGAGCGCGCGGTCACAATTCCCATCAGATTGGACGGAATGCTAACCCATTCGAGTGTGGGCACGAGAGCCAATGAGCCTGGATGCAGGAGGAAACGCGACTTGAATGGTAACTCGTATCGCTCCAGCTTCTGCTGGAAATCGGTCTCGCGCTCGTGATCGTTCTTCATGTGTCGTGCAGGATCGACGTGCGATAAGCCACGGGCCCGCACTATCAGCACGACGTTGCCCATTCGAAGATCTACGCTCGCGGCGCCGATTTGGTCCGTCCAAAGCAACGGAGTGACGGAGAGATCGCCCTTGCGCATACGATCGATGATCGCACCTCGGCCAAGGCTACTCATGCTGCCAAACTCAGGTCGATCGCGCATTGCTGCAGAATGGCGTAATCACAAAGCCGGTTGATTTCTAGAAAGGTGAACTGCCGCAGTCCCGGCACTTTTTTTGCGCGCGAAGCGTGGAGTACATCGCGTCCGAACCAGGCGCACCAGCCCGCGTAGAGACATTGATAGGTTGGTAGAGGCTCATTTTTCGGAGTTCCCTCAGTGTCTATCGACTGAAGGATCGGCGGTCTTCCGAGGGTGAGACGTTCGACAAGTTCGATGCAGACTTCGCGCTTGGCCCGTCGGTACGAGAGGTGCGGGTAATCCGCGAAGATTGCCTTAAGTTTGGTGAGAACGGTATTGAGCTGGGCATTGCTTAGCAGTGGGGTCCAACCATCTTCTGGTTCTGAGGAAATATACTCGATCAGAAGGTTTTCCGCCTCGCGGATAGCGCCGTCTTTCTTTCTCGTGATGGGCTTGTTCCACCCCAATAACCGTACGGCTGCGGCCAAGATCTGACGACGGATAGCGTATGGTGGATGCGTCGAGTTCAAAAGAGTGAACTCTGCTGGATTGCCGGAGAGCGGCTCTAAAATCGTTCGATGCGCTGCGACGAACGAGGGGCCGAACAGCATAAGCCCGAAGAGATCACAAATGATCTCGGTTCGCCAGTTGACGAGGGCCTCTTCAGGAAACGTCTTGTTGCCGCTTTGGTCGGCTGGAAGCGGCGGCGCTCGATCCGAACGTAACCATTGCGTTGCTTGCACGGAGTCTTGGAGAGCTGTTTGATCTACCAAAGCTTCGAGAACTTCGTGCGTGATTCTAGCCCCCGTCTCGGTGGACGCCGAAGCTGTATGGCCAAGTTCGTGCCCGAAAATTGAGTGGAGCAGGACATGGTGTTTGAGCTGGCGTGGAAACGCCACAACAACGATGCGGCGATTGCCCATCCGTGGCGTTACGTCGTCAACGATCTGATAGTGCATGCCTTCCGCCACGACGTGGATGATGGGCGGCGAGGTCCCGTTTGAATCCGGATCAGGGTCTTTATCGCGCAAGAATTGATCCGCTATGGCGCGGATTGTCTCGACAAACGGCCACGAGAACTCACCCAGATGTGAGCGCTCGATCAGCGAAATGCGACTTCCCAGCGCGCTGAGCTGACGCAACTTGGTTGCGATCGTGGCGCTGTCCATATCGGGCTCATCGTCGATATCCGCCTCGATACCATCGAGTCGTTCGGCACATTCTGAGAAATAGCTCCAGCTACGCTCCGGGCCATAGTCATGACGCAGCGTTTCCTTCAGCGCTGCGCGGACGCTTCGGCATTCCTCCTGCAGGAATTCGAACGGTATCAATCAACCCGCTGCGTAAAGACGGTCGATGAAGGTGCTGAGAAACTCAGAGGTTCGTTCTTTATCCTCGAGTTGCGGAGCTGGCAGCTTATCCGGATAAGCCATGGATCGCATTACTTGCTCAAGCGACACGATACCCTTTTCTCGATCATCATAGATTTGATCGAGAGCGGATTCCAATGCGATGCGCAGATCGCCAACATGCTGATCAGCAGAAGGCAGAATGTTCAGCGACTCCGGTCCGCGCTCTGACCTAGGCTGGTACTCGAGCGGGATGAACCGGTGCGAACGATACGACTCGAGCAAATGATACATGTTTCTGAAGCTGGTCTTGTGGCGTGCAGGATCGCGTGCGTCATCGACACACTTTTTAATGGTGCGGGCGAGCACCCGGGCGGCACCGCGGGCATCGTTTTGCTCCTGCACAGCCATGATCGGCATATTGGGCTCCCTTCCAGCATCACCCTGTTGCCAGACCCCGAGTTAACAAGTTTCCGCCGTGAACATAGCGGGAACATATCGAGCTAGCCAAGGTAGGCGAACTCTTCTCAAACGACAAGCGCCAGGGCTGCGTTCCGATCCCCGGGGTCGGCTCCGGTGAACTGGATCATAATAATTGAAATAAGAGCGTATTTCAATTATTATGTGGGGGTAAAATTATCGATTAGGGTCCTGTGCCGAAAGCCAAAAATCTTTTGAATGCGTTTTCACCTAAGGCCGCCGCTGAGGTAGTCGAGTTAAGCGTACATATGCTCAACTATCTGGCGCGGCAGGGATATCTTATTCCCACATATGGTGGTGATGGCCGGCGTGGGAGGGTGCGCTACTACTCCTTCCGCGATCTAGTAGTGGCGCGACTCGTAAAACGCCTGCTTGATGGTGGCCTTGAGATCAGCCGCCTGAAAAACGGGATCAGCAAACTGACACACGAGCCGCGTTGGACAGCGGCCACCCCAGAAAAGCAATTGCGGATGTTGGCGACCGATGGCGTCAGCCTGTTTTTTGTAGACTCTGATGGTGCCATCGCCGATCTCACACGCAATGGGCAGCTCGCCTTCGCGTTCGTGCTCGATGTCGCTGTGGCTCAAGCCGAGGTGCGTGATCGCCTTACGCAAGATCAGCTGAATCATTACAGCTTGAGAAATCTCAAATTGAAGCGCGCATAATCATTGTTGGCTGACGAGGTCACGCGACGCGGCTCCAGATTCGGACGCGCGCATCTAAAAACCATTATGGGGGCTCCGACACCTTAGTGCGTCTAGCCCGTCTTATTCACCGGGAGCCTGGGATCGGGTTGGCGGACGTAGCGTAAGTTACTGATCTGG
>NZ_BAAAEH010000050.1:0-123652 GCF_039522915.1 Sphingomonas oligophenolica | reverse complement strand
AGCCGACACGCCATGACCAACCGCCGACCAAACCCGAACACCAACCTCGTGAATAAGACGGGCTAGAGTTTTGGGCCTCATTGAGCTGCTACCCGACCTTGGACCACCTGGCTAAGCGTCAACCAGTTCCTGCCGGCCAGGGCGGGCCATGTGCCGCTGACCGGTTCACCAGCGATATCGGCGGCTTATTGCCGATCGCGCTATGTGGCCGCACTTCGTTATAGTCTCTACGCCAAGCCTCGCATTTTTCGACCGCGTCGTCGAGGCTCATGAACCAGTGCTGGTTCAGACACTCCGCCCGGAACTTGCCGTTGAACGATTCGATGAACGCGTTGTCGGTCGGGATCAGCGACGCGACATTTTATGCGTGGCGCAAGAAGTACGCCGGGCTGATGCCGTCGGAGATGCGGCGGCTGCGCCAGCTCGAGGATGAGAACGCGAAGCTGAAGCGGTTGGTTGCGGACCTGTCGCTGGACAAGGCGATGTTGCAGGATGTTGTCTCGCGAAAGCTCTAAGGCCTGATCGCCGGCGCCAGCTCGTCGATGATGTCCGGAGCATCTGGTCCGTCAGTATCCGACGGGCGTGCAGCGTGCTTCGGGCCGAACGATCGAGCTACCACTATCGTGGTTGCCGTGCCGATCAGGCCGACCTGAAGAAGCGGATGCAGGAGATCGCCGAGACGCGCGTGCGCTACGGCTATCGCCGGATCCATGTGCTACTCCGGCGCGAGGGCTCCCGCTCCTGGTCCGGTGTCGACACCCGCGCATACAGAACTGCCTTTCTGGCGCCGGAGCTGCGGTCAGTCTTCGTGTTGGTCCGCTTATATCGATTTCCGGGATTCCTCAGTCTCGCCAACGCTATCGCTCCTGCTTCATTATCCTCGGGAGCCGAGGCCTTTAGAGCGTCGAGCGTGAAATGTGGATCGAAGGGATTCCCTTTGAGGCTGGAACGTGATTCACCGTGTCTGGAGGTGGGACATGGGCAAATCGCATTCGCTCGATCTTCGGGAACGGGTTTACGGTGAGGTTGCGGCGGGGCAGTCGCGGCGGAGTTCGGCGCGTCGTTTTGGGGTGAGCGCGAGCACGGGTGTGCGGCTTGCGCAGCGGATGGCCGAGACTGGATCTCTTGCGCCGGCCCCTGACGGGCCGGCCGCCCGGCGGCGGCAAGCTGGCAGAGTATCGGGAGCAGTTGACCGGTTGGGTGGACGCCGAGCCGGACATCACGATGCCTGAACTTGCAGCGCGTCTCGAGGCGGATTGCGGGGTCGTAGTACACCCTGCTTCGCTGTCGCGTTTTCTGCTGGCGGTCGGCTTTACCGTCAAAAAAAACGCTGCTGGCGGACGAAGCCGCACGCGCTGACGTGGCCGAGAGGCGTCGGAGCTGGAAGCGCGGTCGACAGCCCCGGATGCGCCAGGAACCGCACCGATTGGTGTTCATCGACGAAACCGCGACGACGACGAAGATGACCCGCCTGCGGGGACGGGCGCCCAAGGGGAAGCGGTTGAAGGCGCGCGCGCCCTTTGGTCATTGGGGAACCCAGACCTTCATCGCCGCGCTGCGCCATGACGGGCTGACGGCGCCATGGATCATCGATGCGGCGATGAACCGGATGATCTTCGAGACCTATGTCGAGACGCAACTCGCACCGACGCTCAGCGCAGGCGATGTGGTCATTCTCGATAACCTGTCCAGCCACAAGAGCGAGAAGGCCAAGGCCATCCTCAAGGCGCGCGGCGCCTGGTTCCTGTTCCTTCCCCCTTACAGCCCCGATCTCAACCCAATCGAAATGGCCTTCTCGAAACTCAAGGCACATCTCAGGCGCATCAAGGCACGCAAAATCGACGCCTTGTGGCGAGCCGTCGGCAACATCTGCGACCTCTACACCCCCGACGAATGCTGGAACTATCTCAAGGACGCCGGATATGCACCAGATTAAACGCTCGATGCTCTAGGCACCGATTTCGATTCATGTCCGTAACATTTTTCGCCTATGGTATTGAAATCTAGAGGCTCATCCCGTGCAGAGCGCCCGCCCACAGCGTGGCGCGTAAACGATGCAACCGCGCGCGGCCTTGAAAATTGACCCCGGACAGATACATCCCCCGAGTTAGGGAGATATTTATGTCAGACGCTTTCACGACCCGCGAGGTAGCCGAACTGGCCGACGTGTCCGTGCGTGCCATCGACAAAGCCGTCGAGGAAAACGTCCTGACTGGCATCCGCAACGTGATGTCGCGGGGCAAGCTGCGGCGAATGCTCCCGCTTCACGCCGTACCCTATGCCGCAATCGTGAAGCAGCTACCCATGGCCCTCGGGCGGATCGAGAAGAGGAACCTGGCGCGAGCGCTCGCCTCCCGCTCCCCTGCCCTCATGACAAGCGAAGCGCTGGAGATCGCAACCGCGGTATCGGTGGACGTTCCCCGGCTGGTCGACCGTGACCTTGCGGAGCGGGCAGCAAACTATGCGCGCGCGCGCGATGTCCATATCGAAGAAAACCCGGACATCCTTGGCGGCACGCCGGTCATCAAGGGAACGCGTCTCAGTGTCTATGCCATCCGTGGCAGGCTGGATGGCGGCGAGAGCATCGATGCGATCATCGACGACTATCCGAGCCTCAGCAGGGAAGCGGTCGCCACAGCGCTGCTCTATGCGCGCACCCACCCTCTCGTCGGACGTCCGGGCGGGCGGCCCTGGAAGAAAGCTGCTTGAAGCTCTTCATAGACGAGTGCCTCTCGCCCGCGCTCGCCCGACACCTCAATCAATCTGGCACTCACGATGTCCTGCATCCGCGCGACTATGGGCGGTTGGGCGAGCGCGACGATGAGGTGCTCGCCCGTTGCCTCGCCGAGGACCGGATGATCTCACCGAGAATGCCGCCGACTTCCGCAAGCTGGTGGCTCGGGAAGATATCCATCCTGGCCTGATCATCCCGCCCAACGTCACCCGCGACGCGTCGCTGGCGCTGCTGCTCGCCGCCATCACCTATCTCGAAACGCTCGGATCACCCTCCGAAATCATCGTGAACCATATAGTTGAGGTCGATGCGGACGGTGCAATGCGACTCTATCCCCTTCCGTGAAGCTGGACCGCAAAACCTGTGCGCTAGTCGCCACCAACCGGAAGGAGCATGTCAAAGCCTCCCCCATTTGCGTGGACGTAATTATATTTAGCGTGCGAACCGCATCGTGAAGGGAGACATACCCGCCATAGGATATAGCGTTCGCGCAGGGTATCACTTCAGGAGCGTGGCTGGAAAAGAGATGTACCAACCCCGCAAATCGGCATCAGACTGCCGAAAGCGGTACATTAGTGCCCTACCCCTTGCGCGGCCGAAAGCGACTCGTCATCCTCATCCCAGATCGATTTCGAGTCTCGGCAATCATCCGTTTCGGGGTGAAGCCATCAAGCGCGGTGTCGGTTGAGCAGATACATATCGCAGGACAGGCAGGTGCAATTGAACCTGGGCATGAAGGTGCTACACGCTCGCTCCGCCGAGTGATGAACCCTTCGCGTTCGGTGCCACGAAAGCACCCAAAGCCATATCTTGATCATATGTCCAGTAAAGCTACGCTGCATCAGCAAATGCGGCGCGATACCGCTCAACTATCTTTCGCGAATTTATGGAGGGAACTCTGAAAAAGTTCGAGACGTCATGAAGGAGGGTCACCAGTCAAGCGCTGTACAGCATTGATATTGCGTGATTACTTGAAAATTATCATGAACTGATACCACGGCCGTTCCCACATTTTGGCTGGAGCGCAATGGTATGATTCGGCCTTCCGTGGGACTGCTTTCAGCCAATCTCACTCTGCTAGACCACAGTCACGCCTCCGACGCATGATTTCCCTTGAGCTTCGCCTGGTCGCCGGCGGATATCGCAGACTCCTGTGCTGACCTCATCGACGCCAGTCCTTTGACGCTACCCGCGTGTTGAAGGCAGCGGGCATTTCTCCGTTTGGCGGCAGGAGGTGACGTTCGCGGTTTAACACTTGGCCAAAAAGCTTAGCAAGACTATGCGTATAAGCGAAATTGTAAACTCGACTTAGGTTTAGACATATGCCATAATGCTAAGTATGGCTAAGCATATACATGGAAAGCTAAACCGCTTGCAGACCGAGCTACCCGAGGGAATGCTCGTTGACGCTGCATGGCTCCAGGCCAAGGGTTACTCCTCCTCGCTGCGCAGCCAATATGTAAGGGCGGGATGGCTCGATCAGCCCGCGCGCCGGGTCTATCGACGGTCGCGCGGCCCGCTCCAATGGGAACAGGTGGTCACGTCATTGCAGACGGCGCTCGATTATCCGCTGACGATCGGCGGGCGTTCAGCGCTGGAGGCCCAGGGCTATGCTCATTATCTCAGTGCCACAGTGCATGAAGTGCATCTCTATGGCCCGGAACGGCCCCCGACCTGGCTCGCCGAACTCCCACTCGAGGTGCACTTCCACTACCATAACAGCCGCAAGCTGTTTCCCGATCATCCGAGCGTCCCGCCACGTGTGCGGGCCCCAAGCGAGGATTTCGGCGAAGAACCGGCCTCGCTTACCCCTGGCGGCTATATGATAGGCCCGGGGGGAACGATAAACTGGCCGCTCCGCTATTCCAGTCCGGAACGCGCTGTGCTCGAGCTGCTGGACGAGTTGCCCAATCACGAAAGCTTTCATCAGGTCGATATGCTGATGGAAGGCATGGCCAATCTGAGTCCGCGCCGCCTGCAGGAGCTGCTCGGCACCTGCCGCAGCGTGAAAGTGAAGCGGCTGTTTTTCTTTTTTGCCGACCGCCATCAGCATCGCTGGCTTGGGCAGATCGACAAGTCGGTTGTCGATCTCGGCGCCGGCAAGCGCATGCTCGTCAAGGACGGTGTGCTCGATCCCCACTATCACATCACGGTGCCGGGGGATCTGAATGGCGTTTCTTGATCGATATCGCAGTCAGGTGGCGCTCCTGGTTCGTACCCTGCCATTCGTCGCGGACGAGCCGGACTTTGCGCTCAAGGGCGGAACCGCAATCAACCTGTTCGTGCGCGACATGCCGCGCCTGTCGGTGGACATCGACCTGACCTACTTGCCGGTGCGGGATCGCAAAGCGTCATTGGCCGCGATCGACGCTGCCATGAAGCGTATCGCAGATCGTATCGAGCACGGCATCCCCGGTGCGCGAGTGACGCCGACATTGCTTCGCCCGGAATCGATCGTCACCAAGCTCGTCGTCCGCTCGGGCAATAGTCAGATCAAGATTGAGGTGACACCGGTCCTGCGCGGTTGCGTCTATGAGCCGGCCCTGGCCACCGTCTCGCCCGCCGTGGAAGCGGCTTATGGCTTTGCCGAGATGCAGGTGATTTCGTTCGCCGACCTCTATGCGGGCAAAATCGTTGCCGCACTCGACCGCCAGCACCCCCGGGACCTGTTCGACGTCCGCGACCTTCTGGCCAATGAAGGCGTGAGCGATGAGCTGCGGCGCGCGTTCATCGTCTATATCATCAGCCATGACCGCCCCATCGCCGAGGTGCTGGCCCCCACCCCGAAATCCCTCGCCGACGAGTTTCGCAGGGGGTTCGAAGGCATGACCGAAGAGGTGGTGACGCTCGCCGAGCTCGAAACGGCGCGAGACGCGCTGATCGCAACGATGGTGGGCGAAATGCCGGATGAGCATCGGCGCTTCCTGTTGTCCTTCAAACGCGGTGCGCCCGACTGGACATTGCTTGACATTCCCGCCGCGCGGGATTTGCCCGCCGTGAAATGGAAGCAGCAGAATCTGGACAAGCTCACCGCTGAGAGCCGCGAGGCCCTTGCGAATGCGCTCGCCCGTGTCCTGTTCGCGAGCGCGTAGCGTGTCCGTGGACAATCGCGCGCCTGTCGTTCTTCACGCGGGGGCTTGGCAAGATTCCCGAAAACGGCGACTCTCCTGAAGATGCGTACCGATCTCGATCACCTGCCTCTTGCCAAGCAGTACGAACTGGCCCGCATCGTCGAAATCCTGTTCGCCGAATTCGAGGATGCGCTTGCCGGCAAGAATGCCCCGCATCGCAAGGCCGGGCGGATCCTCAAGATCATCCTGTACGGCTCCTATGGTGCGCCGTGAAGGCGCGGGAGGTTATTATGAAGTGACATAACCTCCTGAACTTGCTTGTTTTCGACCGGCAGCTGCGATGCCGCCCGCCTGCAGAGAGTAGCAGGACGAAGGGGATCGAGAAGCTCGACCGGGCGTCGCTGGTTGGGTGTCATAAGCAGATCGATCTTAAATGAAGCGGATGCGGCCCATCAACCGCAGGCCGAGCTACCACAGGGCCTATGGCGAGATGACGAAGTGGGTGTTGGACGCCTCTGTATTTACCGAAGCCCTGCCTCCATAAGTCGTGATGGCGACGGAGACCATGCGATCCGAAGCGGCTGGGGTCGTAGCTCCCGGCTGCTGGGCACGCGAAGCGTGCCCGGATGGGGATGAACCCTTCCCCGCATCGTCAGGGGTAGAGCCCACCGCCTACGGGCACGAAGGTTGAAAACAGGAACACGGGAACTCGGATCGTCTGCCCGGCACGGAACCGGGCTAGCCGCGACGGCCGGAGACGGGCGACACCGAGGGCGGAGCTTCCGTAGTAGTCGGAGCGCGGGAAAGCCGCGCACAGGGCGAAGGGAAGCAGGAAGACGATAGGATCGCCGGGCAATCTTCACCGACATGGGCCTGCACTCTGACTTTCAACCGCCAGCGTGCGCCCGATGAGGTTGGGTCCGGCGCATCTTGCTGCTCTGGTGCTGCTTGCGACGCCGGCCGCCGCCGATGCCTATCTTGGCCCCGGGCTCGGCCTCGGGGTGCTCAGCCTTGTCATGGGCATCTTCGGCTCCGTCTTTCTCGGCTTCGCCGCGATCCTCTGGTATCCGATCAAGCGCCTCGTGCGACGCCTGCGTCGCAAGTCTCCGCCCGCGTCCGTGGTCCTTCGGGAAGGCGATGCCGAGCCGGTCGCATAGCTGGCGGCGCGGCTTGTCCGGCGCAGCGGCTGATCTCAGGCCCGATCACATCAGCGTGAAGACGCGCTGCACCAGAACAAGCATCGCCGGCCGGTGCGACACCAGAATCATGCCCCGTCGTGTCCGGTCCAGCCAGTCTTCGAGCCGGTTGACCAGCTCGGTCTCGGTCGCACCGTCAAGCCCTTCGCTCGGCTCGTCCAGCAGCAGCCATGGCCGGTCCGCCAGCAGGCCCCTCGCAAGCGCGAGTCGCTTGCGCTGACCGCCCGAGAGACGCGCGCCGTTCTCCCCGATCCATTGGGCGAGGCCGTCGGGCAGCGCCCGAATCGCGTCGTCGAGACAGGCGGTGTGGAGCGCTGACCAGATTTCGTCCTCCGCCAGGCCCGGCCGGGCGAGCCGCAGATTGTCGAGGACCGTGCCGGCGACGAGCGTAGCCTCCTGGGGCACGAGCGAGAAGATCTGGCGGAGCCGGAACAGCCCGAGATCGGCTGCCGGCACGCCGCCTATCATCGGCCGTTGCGGCGCATCGGCGCGCAGGCCGGCCAATGTCTGCAACAGGCGTGTCTTGCCCGCCCCTGAAATACCGAGGATCGCGACCCGCTCGCCCCGCGAGAGGCGCTCGATCACGCCGCCAAGGGCGAAGCTGATGTCGGCCTCCGCTAATCGTACCAGCGGCCGGTCGGCCAGGTCGACAGCGGCCAGGTCGGCGAGGCGCCGGGCGGCGGCATCGACCGACGGCGCCCGGATCTGCGCGCGCGCAAAGCCGAGCAAAGTCTCGCCCGAAGCGGCCGCCGCGAGCGCCGCCATGGCAGCGAGCGCAGGGTCGTTGTTAGCGCTAGCGATCGCAAGCGCGGCGCCGATGCCCGCAGCGGCGGGAAGGATGGCGCCGATCAGCGCCTCGGTACGCGCCTGGCGCCGCAGCGCTTCGTCGTGCTGGCGGGCAAGCGACTCGAGCAGACCGGACACGCGTCCAGCCTGACCATAGACGGCGATCTCCGCCGCCGAGGCGGTATATTCAGTGACCGCCACCTTGAGCGCATGCACCGCTGTCGCGACGTCCCGGGCACGCAGCGGCAACCAGTGCCGTGCCAGGGACCGGGTGGCGATGGCCGCGACCGCGAGCGCCGTCGCTACCAGCAGGGGCGGCCATGGTCCCGCCAGGGCGGCGAGCGCGACGGCCAGACCCGCGCCCGCCACAGCGCCCGCGAGCGCCGGCGTCCGGACCAGGTGATCCTCCAGCTGGTCGATATCCTGGACGAGCAGCGTCGCGGCGTCGCCGCCGGACAGCGTCAGCCTGCCCTGAGCCTCGGCCATGGCCGCCTTGCGGAACAACAGGCTGCGGAATGCGGCGAGCGTCGAAAGCGACGCGCGGTGGCTCAGGAGCCGCTCGAAATAGCGCCCGGTCGTCCGCACAATGGCAAACAGCCGGATCATCGCGCTCGGGATGAGATAGTCGAAGGCACGCGCTGCGATCGGCCCCGCGCCGCCGGCGATCGCCGCGGCGGTGATGAACCATCCCGACAAGGCAAGGAGGCCGATCGTCGTCACCGCGACCGCGACACCTGAGGCGACGGCCAGGCGTCGCGTGCCTCGCCAAGGCGTGCCGCAGGCAGCGAGCGATTCGGTCAGATCGGCGGGCATCATCGGATCGCGACCTCGCGGTCGGCGGCCGCGATCAGCACCGTGTCATGGGTCGCGACGATCACGGCCCGCTCGACGGCGACCGCCTTCAGCATGGCGATCAGCGCGTCCGCGGTGTCGCGCTCCAGATCGGCGGTAGGCTCGTCAAGCACGAACACGGGGCGGTCCGCCAGCAATGCCCGGGCGATCCCGATCCTGCGCCTTTCCCCACCGGAAAGGCCCGAGCCGCGCGGATCGACAAGGGTGTCCAGCCCCTCGGTGCGGGAGGCGATCAGCGGCCCGAGGCCAGCGCGCAGGGCGGCGGCGCTGATCCTGTCCCGGGGCGCATCCGGCCACGCCAGCGCGATGTTGTCGGCGATCGTGCCCGGCAGCAGCATGACCTGCTGGCCGGCCCAGGCGATCACCTGATTGAATGCGCCCGGTTGTATGTTCGCGCTACCGAGGAACAGCCGGCCGCTCACAAGCGGCGCAAGCCCGACTATCATGCCGAGCAGCGATGACTTGCCGCTTCCTGTCGGGCCGGTCAGCGCGACCATCTCGCCGCGATCGACCGTCAGGCTGAACGGGCCGATGGTCGTACCGTCCTCATAGCCGATGACCGCCTGCTCGATCGCGAGGCCGTGCGCGTCCCGTGGATCGACGATGGCGATGACGGGCTCGGCCGGCAGGCCGGCGCAACGCGACTCGATCGCGGCCAGGGCCGCCTCGCCGAGCTGCTTGTCATGATAGGCAGCGGCAAGCCGGCGCAGCGGAAGATAGAATTCCGGCGCAAGCGCAAGCGCGAAGAAGGCGCGGGGCAGGTCGAGATGTTCGGGGACAGCGAACGGCAGCAGCCCGAGAAGCTGGAAGCCGCAATAGACCGCCACGAGCGCGACCGAGAGCGCCGAGAAGAATTCGAGTGTGCCCGACGACAGGAAAGCGATCCGCAGAACGCCATAGGTGCGATCCGCGACCTCCTGGACGGCAGTATCGACCTGGCGCGCGACACGGTCCTCGGCCGCAAAGGCGAGAATGATCGGCAGGGAGCGCACGCGATCGACGAACAGACCCGATAGCCGGCCCAGCGCCGAGACCTGGGCGTCCGCGGCGCGGCGGGCGGCGCCGCCCGCGAGCGCCATGCCGAGGCCGAAGGGCAGCAGCGTGGCGACCAGGATGGCCGCGGAGACTGGACTGGCGAACACGACCATGGCCGCGATGAGCAGGGGCGAGATCATCGCGGCGCGCCGCAGCGGCTCGAAGCGCCCGAAATAGGCGGTCAGCGCCCCGACCTGATCTACCGCTGCCGCGACGTCTTCTCCGAGCTGTCGGCCCGGAGCGCGGCGCGCGCGAAGCAGCACCGGGAAGAGGCGCCCGCGCACGACGGCCTTGGCCCGGCCGGCAGCGGCGATCCCGCTGTCCTCGACCTGCGCCTGGACCAGGGCTCGGACGCCTGCCGTCGCGGCCATCAATCCCGCCCAGACTAGGGATAAATACGAAGTGCCGGCAAGCAGGAAATGGAGTGTAGCCGCGAGCGCGAAGGCAAACAGCGCCGCCAGGAAAGCGTCGAGGATCCACCATGAGAGAGGCCCGGGACCAATGCCTGGCTTGGGGAGAATGTGATCCATGCGCAGTCCATTTACACACTTTCGTTTATACATTAATTGAAACCTATGCCCCGGCGCTGCCGGACCGAGTCTAAAGAAGGACGCCAGCGATGGACATGGCCGTAGTCGAGCTTTCCCGGCTCCAGTTCGCGCTGACCGCGCTCTACCATTTCCTGTTCGTGCCGCTGACGCTTGGCCTCTCCTTCATGCTCGTCATCATGGAAAGCCTCTATGTGATGACCGACCGCCCGGTCTGGCGGCAGGTCACCCGCTTCTGGGCCAAGCTCTTCGCGATCAACTTCGTGCTCGGCGTCGCGACAGGCCTGACCATGGAGTTCGAGTTCGGCACCAACTGGGCCTATTATTCGCATTATGTCGGCGACATTTTCGGCGCGCCGCTTGCGATCGAGGGCCTCATGGCGTTTTTCCTTGAGGCCACGTTCGTCGGCGTGATGTTCTTCGGCTGGGACAAGCTTTCGAAGCAGGCCCATCTGTTCACCACCTTCATGGTCGCGCTCGGCTCGAACCTGTCGGCGCTGTGGATCCTCGTCGCCAATGGCTGGATGCAGCACCCGACCGGATCGGCATTCAATCCGGCGACGATGCGCATGGAGGTCACTGACTTTGCCGCGGTGATCTTCAATCCGGTGGCGCAGGCCAAGTTCGTCCACACCGTCAGCGCGGGCTATGTGACTGCGTCGGTCTTCGTGCTCGGCGTGTCCTGCTATTTCATGCTCAAGGGCAAATGGCTTCCGCTCGCACGGCGCTCCTTCACCGTCGCCGCCGCCTTCGGCCTTGCCTCCTCATTGTCGGTCGTCGTGCTCGGCGACGAGAGCGGCTATGCGCTGACCGACAACCAGCGCATGAAGCTCGCCGCGATCGAGGCGATGTGGCACACCGAGCCGGCACCCGCCGGCATCGACGTGTTCGGCCTGCCGAGCAACAGCCGGCACGAGACCGCCTATGAGATCAAGATTCCCTATGTCCTGGGGCTCATCTCGACGCGCAGCCTGACCGGCGAAGTGACCGGCATAACCGAACTCGTCGACCAGGCCCGCGCCCGCATCGGTCACGGCATCCTCGCCTATGACGCCGTCGAGCGGCTGAAGAAGAACCGCAACGACCTCGCCGCCCGCGCTCAGTTCGAGGAAGCCAAGGGCGATCTCGGCTATGCGCTGCTCCTGAAGCGCTTCGTCGCCGACCCGCGCCGGGCCGATGCGGCAACGATCGACAAGGCCGCCTGGTCGACCGTTCCCAATGTCCCGGCGATGTTCTGGGTGTTCCGCGTCATGGCGGGACTCGGCTTCGGGTTCATCGCCTTTTTCGGCCTTGCCTTCTGGTTCGCCACCAAGCGGCAGTTCGATCGCCGCTGGTTCCAGCGCATTGCGCTCTGGATCATCCCGCTGCCCTGGCTGGCCGCGGAGTTCGGCTGGGTGCTCGCCGAGATCGGCCGGCAGCCCTGGGCCATCGACGGCGTGCTGCCGACCTTTCTCGGCACCTCGGATCTGAGCATAGCGCAACTCTGGACGACGATCGCCGGCTTCACCCTGTTGTACGGCACGCTCGCGGTGATCGAGGTCAGACTGATGCTTCAGGCGATCGGCAAGGGACCTGATCCGGTCACGGAGCCGATGGACGAGGCGGGCCCAAGCTATCCTGGCGGCTATGCCCCGCTCGCGGCGGAATAAGGAGTTCACGCAGATGGCCATTCCCCTCGATTATGACATGCTCCGGGTGATCTGGTGGGCGCTGATGGGCGTGCTGCTGATCGGGTTCGCGCTGACCGACGGTTTCGATCTCGGTGTCGCGACGCTGCTGCCCTTCGTCGCCCGAACCGATGCCGAACGCCGCATGGTCATCAACACGGTCGGCCCGACCTGGGAGGGCAACCAGGTCTGGTTCATCCTCGGCGGCGGAGCGATCTTCGCGGCCTGGCCGTTCGTCTATGCGGTCAGCTTTTCGGGCTTCTATCTCGCGATGTTCCTGGTGTTGGCAGCATTGATCCTGCGCCCGGTCGGCTTCAAATATCGCTCGAAGCACGAGGACGCGGCATGGCGCTCGCGCTGGGACTGGGCATTGTTCGTCGGCGGCTTCGTCCCGTCGCTCGTATTCGGCGTCGCTGTCGGCAACGTGTTGAGCGGGGCGCCCTTTCGTTTCGACGACGATCTGCGCCTTCACTATGCTGGCGGTCTACTTGGCCTGTTCACACCCTTCACGCTCGTCGCCGGCTTGCTCTCGGTCGCGATGATCGTCCAGCATGGGACTGCCTGGCTGTCGATGAAAGTGGAAGCCGGCGCGGTGGCGGACCGGGCTCGCCGGTTCGGCAAGATCGCGGCGGTCGCGGCGATCCTGCTTTATGCCATCGGGTTCGCGATGATCGCCTATACCGATCTCGGCTACCGGCTGAGCGCCGGCATCGACCCAGCCGGGCCATCCAACCCGCTTGACGGCAACAGCATCCATGCCGCCGGGGCATGGCTCGACAATTACGGCGCCTATCCATGGATGATTGCCGCACCCACCGCCGGGTTCATCGGTGCTGCGCTCGCCTGGCTCGGGCATCTGCGCCGTTGGCCCGCCATCGCGTTCGCCGGATCGAGCCTCGCCACGATCGGCATCATCGCAAGCGTCGGCGGCTCGATGTTCCCCTATATCCTGCCGAGTTCGATCGATGCCCGGTCGAGCCTGACGGTCTGGAACGCATCGTCTAGCCATATGACCCTGTGGATCATGCTGCTGGTGACGGTCGTCTTCCTGCCGATCGTCCTGCTCTACACCGCCTGGGCCTATCGCGTGATGTTCGGCCGGGTGACGGCCGAGGCTGTCCGCACCAATCCCGACCTTTACTGAGGAGCGTCGCGCCATGTGGTATTTTGCCTGGATCCTCGGCCTCGGCCTCGCCGTTGCCTTCGCGATCCTCAACGGCCTGTGGCACGAGATACATTCGGCGCCCGAGGAGGAAGAGGCAGCACCGGGCTCGCGTTCAGGGTGAAAGCGCGCGGTCGCGGTTGAGCCCCACATGAGACGACGAGTCGACCCCGAAGCCGGCCGGGAGCGCAACGAGAAAAGGGAAGCGACTCGAATAGCCGGCTTCCTCAAAGCCGATCTCGACGATCCCGGATCAGCGGCTCGTCCTCAACGACGAGGAGACGCGGCGCATTGGTTCAAGGTAGCCGATGAAGGCATCGCTCACCGGGGCCGACCAGCGATGGATCCGCCTCAGGAGGATTCGGCCAATGCGGGCCTGACTGCGGAAACCATTTCGTCGCCGGCGAACAAGCGATCCAACCGGAGGCGGGTCGTACGTTCAAACTCCTCCTTGGGCAGCGATGAGGGGCGCCTCAGCCCGAGATCGATGCGGATCGCATCCTTGATGCGGGCGACGGCATCTTCCGTCAAAACGCCGGCCCGAACGAGTTCGATCGACAATTGCACCAGACCCGCCGCCGTCGCGTGAGCGCGGAGCCCGACAAACTCGATCAGATCGTGGGCCTGCTTGCCTTCTCGTGTATCCATGGCTGTCCCTTCCCAATCACGCGAGACAGCAAGGTGGCTATCCCGGAATCGGCGCGGCAAAAATCGCTCCTGCTGCGTCGCGGATGCATAATAGGGCAGCAAAACGGCGACCCCAATCATTTGAAGAGGCATTAGCGTCGCGTGGCATAAGGCCGGGACAATCCCGACTCGCGGCAATTGGTGGTCGGCGAAAACCCGCGCGGAAACAGACGGACGCTTTCACGGTCCCGCGACCCAGACTGGTGCCTGCCGCATTGCGCGCTTCCTCGGCGAACGAGCCAGCACGTTGCGTTCGACCGTCGAATCTACTCTGATTGACGCTCGCTCGAACAGTGACGTCCTCAATAAGTTCGCAAGGGCGATTCCAGCCAATGGCTCTGATCCAGCGCCCGACTGGAAGCGAGACGCTCCTGCGCAATCCCCGGCCGAGCGGACAGCCAGGCTGTCGCGGCGGCGATTCGGGCTGAGGCGGTACGACCTCACGCATAGGCCGACACATTGTCGACAAGCCGACCCATCGGGGCGCCGAACGGCCCGGCGGGGATTGACTCTACCCGCATCTCGCGTCGAATGGCGGATAGCCACGAGGAGCATCTGATGAGGATTCCGGGCATCGTCGCCCTGCTGGTAGCCATACCCTCGATGGCGGGCGCCGCTTACCTCGAAACCTCACCGGTCACTGCCCCTGCCGGTCCGGGGAAGTCCGTCACCAGGGAACAGCTTCACGACTATGCAGCAGCACTGGTCGAGGTCGAAGGCCTTCAGCAGGCCGTTGCGGCCCAGCTTGCCAAGCTCGCTCCGGCCGACCGGCAGACGCTCGTTCGCCAGAGCAATGCCCAGATGATGTCAATCGTTCGTCGGCACGGATTTGACTCCAAGACCTTCAATGCCGTCAGTAAAGCCGTCGAGAGCCAGCCGGACCTTCGCCGCGAAGTACGGCAGGAAATGATGGAGAAGGTCATGGGTACCACGCAGCTCTAACGCGCGCGCCTCAACGTGCGCCGCCCCTGTCGCGCCGTGCCGCCGCATCGGCAATGCGCCCCCCCCCCACCGGCCTGAAGACGGGAGACCTGATACTCGCTGCTTCCGAGTCGCCGATCTCGAGCGCGTCGGAAGTCGCGCGAGCCCTGGACACCGCGGACGAGACGGTGTCGCTCGACGTGCTGCGCTGGGCCAGAAGACCGATCGTCTCGCTCGTGGTGCCGGATGCGACCGGGAGCACGATTGCATGACGCCGAGGGGCGATCGCCTGTACGACGGCAAGCCGCGATCGCCGAAAGTGCGGCATATCGTCGATTATGGTGATCGCGGCAGCTTAGACCCGATGTAAATGGATGGCTCCCCCTTCTCCATGACAGTAACTGATCGGATGATATCGGTAGACCAGCAATGACACGTCGGACGTACATCTCGTGCTGGAAAGGAAGTACCGATGGGCACGCCCCCAGATGACTCCCACGCCAGCGGAGCGCCTCCGATCCAGACCGATGTGGTTCCCGGTGACATCGCCACCGTCCCGGTCGCCAGCACGTTCGCCGATCTTCGCGTCAACGCCGGCACCGGGCTCACATCTTCGGAGGTGAGCGCCCGGCGCGAGACGTACGGCTTCAACGAAGTGGTCGATAAGAAGGGGCATCCGGTCCTCAAGTTCCTCGGAAAATTCTGGGGAATCTCGGCGTGGATGCTCGAACTAATCATGGCGCTGTCAGCGCTTCTCGGAAATTATTCCGACCTCGCGGTGGTCGGCGCGCTGCTGGTGATCAACGCAGTTTTGGGCTTCACGCAGGAACGCCGCGCAGCAGGCGTGGTCAAGGCATTGCGGAAGCGATTGCAGGTCAGCGCGCGCGTACGCCGCGATTCGAACTGGCAGACTATCCCCGCGCGAGAACTGGTTCCGGGGGACGTGGTGCGCGTACGCACCGGCGACATCATACCGGCGGACGTGAAGCTCCTTGAGGGCGCCATGAGCCTGGATCAGTCGGCGCTGACGGGCGAAGCGACCGAGACGGACATGGAGACCGGCGACGTGCTGCCGTCGGGGTCAATCGTCCGGCGCGGTGAAGGCAATGGCGTTGTAGTGCTGACCGGCGCGCAAACCTTGTTTGGCCGCACCACGATATTGGTACGGGAAGCGCAGCCAAAGCTGCACATCGAAACCGTCATAGCCGGGATCGTCCGCTGGCTCTTCATCATCGTCGGGCTGTTGCTGAGCGCGGTGCTCATCCTGTCGCTGATCCGCGGCGCGCCGCTGCTCGAGATGATCCCGCTCCTGCTTGTCCTCCTGATGAGCGCTGTGCCCGTTGCTCTCCCCGTCATGTTTACGGTCAGCATGGCTCTGGGATCGAAGGAACTGGCCAGGCGCGGCGTGCTCGTCACCCGTCTCAGCGCGGCGGAGGATGCCGCGACGATGGACGTTCTCTGCGTCGACAAGACGGGCACGATCACGATGAACCAGCTGACCGTCACTGAGGTGACGCCGCTGGAACATGCGACAAAAGCCGATGTGCTGTCCGCCGGCGCGCTCGCGTCTCGGGAGTCGAACCAGGATCCGATCGACCTTGCCTTTCTCGCTGCCGCCACAGCGAATCGCGTCTTCGACGATCTGCCCGCGATCACGCCCGTTTCCTTCGCGCCGTTCGATGCGAAGACCCGGCGGACCGAAGCCCTGGTCGAGCAGAATGGACGGCGGCTTCGCGTCATGAAAGGCGCGGTGCGCGCCGTCGCCGAGGCCTGCGGACTCAAGCCGCCAGCGCTCGAGGCGCTGGATGCCAGGGTCAGCGCGGCGGCGGCCAGGGGGTATCGCACGCTGGCGGTGGCGCGCGGCGTCGGGGAAAACACCCCGGTCCTGCTGGGGCTCGTCTCCTTATACGATCCGCCGCGACCGGACGCAGCGCAGCTTATCGCGACGCTTCATGGGCTCGGCGTGCGCGTGAAGATGCTGACTGGCGACGCCCTCGCGGTGGCGCTCGAGACCGGTCGGGGGATCGGGCTGCCCAACATCCGACGCGTCGCCGAGGTGAAGGGCGCGTGCGGGACGGCCGACCTGTTCACCGGCGCCGATGGCTTTGCCGAGGTCTATCCGGAGGACAAGTATATCCTGGTAAGGAATTTGCAGGCGGCGGGGCGCGTGACCGGCATGACCGGCGACGGCGTCAACGACGCGCCGGCGCTTCGCCAGGCCGAAGTCGGGATCGCCGTCAGCACCGCAACCGATGTCGCCAAGGGCGCCGCGAGCGTCGTCCTGACCGATGCCGGACTGACCAACATCGTTGCGCTGGTCGAGCAGGGCCGGACGATCTACCAGCGTATCCTGACCTGGATCATCAACAAGATCAGCCGGACGATCCTGAAGGCCGCTTTCGTGGCGATCGCGTTTGTGGTGACGGGCAAGTTCGTGGTCTCGGCCTTCACCATGCTGCTTCTGGTCTTCCTCACCGACTTCGCGAAAATATCGCTCTCCACCGACAATGTGCGCCCCTCCAGGAACCCGGAGACATGGCACATCAATCGCTTTATCGGCGTCTCCGTGCTTCTCGGGATCGCGATGGTGGCTGAGGCGCTCTTCCTGTTGTGGATCGGCTGGACCAGGTTCGGTCTGGCGACCAACGACGAGGCGCTCCACACATTCAGCTTTCTGATGCTCCTGTACTTCGCCGTCTTCTCCGTCGTGTCGGCGCGGGAGCGCAGCTGGTTCTGGTCAACGCTGCCAAGCAAGACCTTCATGGCGGCGCTGACCGCAGACGCCGTGGTCGGCACCGCTCTCACCCTGGTCGGGCTCAAGCACCTCCAGTCCCTGCCATGGTGGCAGGTCATCGCGGTCGGTGCCTATGCGCTGATCGCGTGCCTGATCATCAATGACACGGTGAAAGTTCTGATGTTCAGATGGCTCGTTCCAGGCGCCGGCGCCCGGCTAACAGGGCCGAAGGCAATGCCGGCTGAATAGGTCGAGCAGCGCCCGCAGGTATCGTGACATACAGGAATCCGGCATCTTTGACTGTCATTTCGTCGTTCCGGCTGCTTGCGCTGAATCAGGCGCTTCTCGTCTTTTCGAGCATGCCGGCGGAAGAGCGCAGCTGGCTCTATCTGCTCAGGCTTTTCGCGTTCGCCCTGATCCTCTTCGCGATCGGGCTCACGAATCGTCAACGCTAGAAGCCGGAAAATCGCACGCCGGCGCGATTCTGCCAGAATCGCCTGAATTCACCCTCGGGAGTCCAGGTCCCCTCGTGTCGCGTTCTTCAGGCATCTGATGACGCACTCCAGGGCGCCGGAACCGGCCGCCGTGAGACACTTGTCCGAATCTCGGCAAGGGATCCCGAACGTGCCGGAGTTGGGGCCGGACCCTGTGCCTGGCGCCCAGCGCCCCGGGAACGAGAGCATAGTGAGGCGGTCGCACCGGGCGTTGTTGCCGGGATGCCATGCCATTATCAGGCGATCATGGCGCGAATTCTGGTGATCGAGGACGACAGGACGACTGCGGCGGAAATCGCCGTCGAGCTCGTGGCGCATGGCCACACGGCCGTCCTGAGCCATGACGGCGACGAAGCCCTCGAGCGTGCGACCCAGGAGCATTTCGACGTCATCACGCTGGATCGAATGCTGCCCGGGCTGGATGGCCTCACTATCGTCGCCCGGCTGCGGGAACGCAGAATCGCGGCACCGGTGCTGATGATCAGCGCGCTGAGCGATGTCGGCGAACGCATCGCGGGCCTGCGCGCCGGCGGCGACGACTATCTCGTCAAGCCGTTCGCGCCCGGCGAGATGGCGGCCCGCGTCGAGGTCCTGCTGCGACGGGCCGCATCATCGGGCCGCGAAACCATGCTGGCCGTCGGCGCGCTGCGCCTCGACCTGATCCACCGCCAGGCCTCGATCGACGGAGAAGTGGTGAAGCTCCTGCACATGGAGTTCCGCCTGCTCGAATTCCTCGCACGCCATCCGGGCCAGGTAATGAGCCGGCGGATGATCTTCGAACAGGTTTGGGGCTATTATTTCGACCCCGGCGCGAATCTCATCAACGTCCATATCGCGCGGCTGCGCAGCAAGCTCGACCGGCCGGGGCGCACCTCTCCCATCACCACGGTCAAGGGCGAAGGCTATCGGCTCGATGCTGTCTGACCGGCTGCGCCTCAGCGACATTCGCCGCACCAGCGCCTTCCGACTGACCGTCATCCTAGGGACGCTGTTCCTGATCGGCGTCGTCCTGCAGCTCGGCCTGATCTACGGCCTGACCGCGCGCGAACTGACGGCGCGCAGCGACCGCATCCTGCGCGACGAGGCGGCACAGTGGATGTCGGTTCCCGCGCCCGCGCTGCCGGCGCGGGTCCGTGCCGATCTCGGCAGCGGCGACAGCGACCTGAACTATGGCGCCCTGTTCGCCCGCGACGGCGATCGGATTGCCGGCAATATCGCGACGGCGGATCATATCACCCCGGACCGGCCGATCGATATCGCGGCCAGCGCCACGCACGGCCCCTTGCGGCTGCTCGCCGAAGTCACGCCGGCCGGCGAGACGATCCTGGTCGGTCGCGACATCAGCCAGATTCGCGATCTGCGTGAGCGCATCCTGATCATCCTCATCTCGAGCGGCCTGCTGACCGCGATCGGCATCGCGCTCGCGGCGCTTGCGCTGAGCAGAGAACCGCTGCGGCGCGTCCGCGACCTGCAGCGGGCGTCGCGCGCCATCGCCGCCGGCCGACTCGACATGCGCATGCCGATCGCCGGCAGGCACGACGAGCTCGACCAGTTTGCGTTGACCGTGAACGTCATGGTCGATGATGTCGCGCGGCTGCTTGAACAGGTGAAGGGCGTGACCGACGCGATCGCCCATGATCTGCGATCGCCGCTTACCAGGGTGCGGGCTCAGCTCCACCGTGCCCGGCATCTGCCGGACGCGGCGCCCGCAATGGCCGAACTGCTCGGCGACGCGGAAAGCGACCTCGAACTGGTGCTGGATCGCTTCGCTGCGTTGCTGCGGATTTCCGAGATCGAAGCGGGTGCACGGCGCGCCGCGTTCAAGCCGACCGATCTCGCAAAGCTGCTGACGGATGTCGTCGCCTTATATGAACCGCTGGCCGAAGAAGAGGGGACCACCCTGACACTCG
The DNA here is from genome assembly GCF_039522915.1 of Sphingomonas oligophenolica. Classification (NCBI taxonomy): domain Bacteria; kingdom Pseudomonadati; phylum Pseudomonadota; class Alphaproteobacteria; order Sphingomonadales; family Sphingomonadaceae; genus Sphingomonas; species Sphingomonas oligophenolica. The sequence goes on along the minus strand of NZ_BAAAEH010000050.1, from coordinate 103,855 downwards.
CCGCTGCGCCCTCGATGAAGATCATGGCGGATCGCAAGCTGCTGTTCGAGGCAATCAGCAATCTCGTCGACAACGCGATCAAATTCGCCCGGACAGAAGTGTCGATAACGGCACGGCGCAATGGCGGGGAGATGCTGCTCGACGTGCGGGACGACGGGCCGGGCATCCCCCATGACGAGCGCGAGGCGGTCCTGCGGCGTTTTCACCGGGGCGCGAAGGCCGCCGGCTATCCGGGTACCGGCCTTGGCCTCAGTATCGTCGCCGCGATCCTCCATCTGCACGGTTTCGAGCTCGAGCTGCTGGGCGGCAGCCCGGGTCTTGTCGCGCGGCTACGCATGCCGCCCGGCGAGCTCCCGCTACCGGCGAGGTGAATTTCATTTAACTTGGCGACGGCGCAAAATCGATCGAAGGGGAGCACGCCAATGGTGCGTTGCACAATGCGTCCCTCCCCGCGGCGCAGAGCGACCGCCATTGGCACCCCGGGACAACCAACGGTGCCATATGCTCCAGCTCGTCAAGCTTGCGCTCAGCAAACCCTATACCTTTGTCGTGCTGGCGATCCTCATCCTGATCGGCGGCACGATCGCCTGGTTCGATACCGCGACCGACATCTTTCCCGATATCAAGATTCCGGTGATCGCGGCGGTATGGACCTATCGCGGCCTGCCGCCGCAGGACATGGCCGGGCGCGTCGTCTATTATTACGAGCGGCAGCTGTCGACCTCGGTCAACGACATCGATCATATCGAGAGCCAGTCGCTGTCGGGCGTCGGCATCGTCAAGATCTTCTTCCGCCCCGGTGTCGATATCCGCACCGCGACCGCGCAGGTGACCTCGGTGTCGCAGACGGTGCTGAAGCAGATGCCGCCCGGCATCACCCCGCCGCTGATCCTCAACTACAATGCCTCGACCGTACCGATCCTGCAGCTCGCGCTCTCGTCGAAGGACCTGTCGGAGCAGAAGATCTTCGATCTGGGGCAGAACTTCATCCGCCCCGCACTCGCCTCGGTGCAGGGTGCCGCGATCCCGTCGCCCTATGGCGGCAAGGAACGCCAGATCCAGATCGACCTCGATCCCGATGCGCTGCAGGCACGGCATCTGTCGGCGAGCGATGTCGGTACCGCGCTCGCAGCGCAGAACCAGATCGTGCCGGCCGGTACGACCAAGATCGGCCAGTTCGAATATAATATCCGGCTCAACAACAGCCCGGAGGTGATCGACCAGCTCAACGACCTGCCGATCAAAACGGTCGATGGCGGGACCGTGTTCATGCGCGACGTGGCGCATGTCCGCGACGGCTCGCCGCCGCAGCGCAACGTCGTGCGGGTCGATGGCGGCCGCGCGGTGCTGATGACCGTGCTGAAGAGCGGATCGGCCTCGACCATCGCGATCGTCGATCAGGTCAAGGCGCTGTTGCCGAAGCTCAAGGAAACCCTGCCGCCGAGCCTCAACGTCGCTGCGCTCGCCGACCAGTCGCTGTTCGTCAAGGCGGCGCTTTCAGGCGTGGTGCGCGAAGGCGTGATCGCCGCGACGCTCACCTCGCTGATGATCCTGCTGTTCCTCGGGTCCTGGCGTTCGACGGTGATCATCGCGGCCTCGATCCCGCTCGCCATCCTGGCGGCGGTCGCGGCGCTGGCCATCTCGGGCGAGACGCTGAACATCATGACGCTTGGCGGGCTTGCGCTCGCGGTCGGCATCCTGGTCGACGACGCGACCGTCACGATCGAGAACATCAACTGGCATCTCGAGCAGGGCAAGACGGTCAACCGGGCGATCCTCGACGGTGCCGAGCAGATCGTCCAGCCCGCCTTCGTTTCGCTGCTCTGCATCTGCATCGCCTTTGTGCCGATGTTCTTCCTGCCCGGCATCGCCGGTTTCCTGTTCGCGCCGATGGCCAAGGCGGTGGTGTTCGCGATGATCGCCTCGTTCGTCCTGTCGCGCACCCTGGTGCCGACGATGGGCAATTATTTGCTGCGCGACCATGCGACCGAATTCACCGCAGCCCAGATGCTGACCCATGATGCCGGCGCCGGCAGGCCGAAAACGCGCAATCCGCTGCGCCGCTTCCAGCACGGGTTCGAGCGGCGCTTCGAAAAGGTGCGGGACTATTATGTCGCGCTGCTCGGCTTCGCGATCACGCAGCGCAAGCGCTTCGTGCCCGGATTCCTCGCTATCGTGCTGCTCTCCTTCGCGCTGATCCCGATGCTGGGCCGCAACTTCTTCCCGACGGTCGATGCCGGACAGATCAACCTCCATGTCCGGGCGCCGGTGGGAACCCGGATCGAAGAGACCGCCGCCCTGTTCGATCATATCGAGGACAGCATCCGCCAGGCGATCCCGCGTGAGCAACTCGCCTCGATCGTCGACAATATCGGCCTGCCGGTGAGCGGCATCAACCGCGCCTATTCCAACACCGGCGGCGTCGGTCCGCAGGACGGCGACATATTGATCACGCTGAACAAGAACCACGCGCCGACCGCGGGGTATCTCAAGACCCTGCGCCGGAAATTGCCTGACGCGTTTCCCGGCTCGACCTTCTCGTTCCTGCCCGCCGACATCATCAGCCAGATCCTCAATTTCGGCGCGCCGGCGCCGGTCGACGTGATGGTCACCGGGCCGGACATCAAGGCGAACGAGGCCTATGCGCACGAGCTGGTCGCCCGCATGCAGCACATCGCCGGCATCGCCGATGTCAGGCTGCAACAGGCGAACGACTATCCCGAGCTCGGCTTCGCGGTCGATCGCAGCCGCGCCGACCGGGTCGGCATCACCGAGAATGACGTGACCAAAAGCCTCGCCGTCAACCTCGCCGGCAGCTTCCAGGTCGCGCCCGCCTTCTGGCTCAATCCGAAGAACGGCGTGTCCTACCCGATCGTCGTGCAGGCACCCCAATATCGTGTCGACTCGATGTCGCAGATGCAGAATATCCCCGTAACCGGCGCGAAGCCGGACTCGTTCCAGCTGCTCGGCGGGCTGGGCTCGCTCACCCGCGAACCATCGGCGGCAGTGGTGTCGCATTATGCGGTGCAGCCGTCGTTCGACGTCTATGCGACGACCCAGGGACGCGATCTCGGCGCGGTGGCGGGCGATATCCAGCACATATTGAAGGATACGGCCAGGGATCTGCCCAAGGGCGCTTCAGTCAATCTGCGCGGCCAGGTCGAGACGATGAACACTGCGTTCGTCGGCCTGCTGCTCGGGCTGCTCGGCGCGATCATGCTGATCTATCTGCTGATCGTGGTGAACTTCCAGTCGTGGATCGACCCGGTCGTGATCATCTCGGCCCTGCCGGCCGCGCTCGCCGGGATCATCTGGATGCTGTTCGCCACGCATACGCCGCTCTCGGTGCCGGCACTGACCGGCGCGATCATGTGCATGGGGGTCGCCACCGCCAACAGCGTGCTGGTCGTCACCTTCGCCCGCGAACGCCTGGCCGAGACCGGCGATGCGCTCCGCGCCGCCGCGGAGGCGGGTGCGACCCGCTTCCGCCCGGTGCTGATGACCGCGCTCGCGATGATCATCGGCATGGCCCCGATGGCGCTCGGGCTGGGCGAAGGCGGGGAGCAGAACGCGCCGCTCGGCCGGGCCGTGATCGGCGGGCTGATCTGCGCGACGATCGCGACGCTAGTGTTCGTGCCGGTACTGTTCGGCATCGCCCATCGCAAGGACCGGCGCGCCGCCGCAACCCCTGCCGATAACCAAGTATATGGAGAACTCGCCCATGTCTGATTCCGCCCAGACTGAAACCGTGACCGCGCCGAAGGGGCTGAAGGCCGCCGGCATCGGTGCCGTGCTGGTCGCGGTCGCCGTCGTTGCGATGGGGGCCGTGACACGCGCGGAGGACGCACACGAGGCGCAGCACATTTCGGACGCAAGTTCCATTCCAACCGTCCACCTGGTCCCGGTGACGGGCGGTGCGGCAGGCGATGCGCTCAACCTTCCGGGCACAATGGAAGCCTGGGATGCCGCGAAAATCTATGCGCGCGTGCCCGGCTATGTGAAGGCATGGTATCGCGATATCGGCGCGGTCGTGCCGGCCAACGCGCCGCTGGGGTCGATCGATACGCCCGAGCTCGACCAGCAGATCATCCACGCCCGTGCCGCGCTCGCCAGCGCCCGCGCCGCCGAGACACTGGCCAGCGACACGGCGGCGCGCTGGAACGACCTGCTCACCACCAATTCGGTATCGAAGCAGGAAGCCGCCGAGAAGAATGGCGATCTCGCGGTGAAACGTGCGGCCGTGCAGGGCGCGACCGCCGATCTCGGCCGGCTTCTCGCGCAAAAGGCCTTTGCCACGGTGCGAGCGCCGTTCGCCGGCGTCGTGACGACGCGCGCAGCCGATATCGGCGATCTGGTCGGACCCGGCGCGACGAGCCAGCAGCCCTTGTTCGCGATCGCCAATATCAGCCGCCTCAGGATCTATGTCTCGGTCCCCCAGGCCTATTCAGCCGGCATGAAACCCGGCCTGATGGCGACACTGACCGTGCCTGAATATCCCGGGCAGGCGTTCAAGGCGCAGCTCATCGGCGACGCGAACGCGATCGATCCCCAGAGCGGCACGATGCGGGTCCAGCTGGTCGCCGACAATCCCGGCGGCGCGTTGAAGCCGGGCAGCTACGCGCAGGTCCGATTCGACGTACCCGGCGGCGGCGGCGCGGTGCAGATTCCGTCGAGCGCCCTGATCTTCCGTGCGCAGGGCACCCAGGTCGCGCTGGTCGGTCCTGACGCGCATATCCGCCTGCAGTCGGTGAAACTTGGTCGCGATCTGGGTGCTACGGTCGAGGTGCGCTCGGGGCTCGCGGCTGGGGTGAAGGTCGTCGACAATCCGCCGGATTCGATCGCCGATGGCGAGCTGGTGCGGATCGGGTCGCCGCGCCATGTCTGATCGCATATGCCGGGCAGCAGCCCTGATCGCGGCAGCGGCGCTGGGGGGCTGCTCGCTCGCCCCGACCTATCGGCCGCCGGTCGTCGCGGCGCCCGCGGCATTCAAGGAAGCCGGTCCATGGCTCCCCGCCGCACCCGCCGATGCCGCGCGGCCCGAGCCGTGGTGGACATTGTTTGGAGACCCGACGCTCGACGGGCTCGAACGGCAACTGGCCGATGCCAATCCCACAATCGCCGGCGCGGTCGGCCGGTACGATGCTGCCCGCGCCTATCTTGCGCGAGCGCGGGCCGATCTGTTCCCGAGCGTCTCGATCGGCTCGCAGCTGACCCGGAATCGCCAGTCCGACAATCGCCCGCTCCGCGGATCGAACCAGCCCGATCTCTACGCAGCCGACACCGCAAGCGGTGCGGCGGGCTATGAGCTCGATCTCTGGGGTCGGGTGCGCAACAGTGTCGCCGCCGGCCGTGCGGAGGCCGAGGCCAGCGCCGACGATATCGCCGCGGTCAGGCTCAGTCTCGCGGGGGAGCTCGCGAGCGACTATATCGCCTTGCGCGGCGCCGATCAGCAGATCGCATTGCTGAACAATACGGTCGACGATTATGCGCAGGCCGACGCTCTGACCCAGCGGCGCTTTCGCGGCGGCATCGCCTCGGGCGTCGATGCGGGGCGCTCAGGCGCGCAGCTGGACGAGGCCAGGGCGCAGCTGAGCGACGTCATGGCCGGGCGGGCGCTGATCGAACATGCCATTGCCAGCCTTGTCGGCGTGCCCGCGTCGAGCTTCACCATTGCCCCGGCCACGACCAGCCTGGCGATGCCGGCGATCCCGGCAGGCCTGCCCTCAACCCTGCTCGAGCGGCGGCCGGATGTCGCAGCGGCCGAACGGCGGATGATGGCCGCCAACGCCAAGATCGGCGTCGCGCGCGCGGCGTTCTTTCCATCGATTTCGCTGGGAGGGCAAGGCGGATTCCAGAGCACCGCCCTGGCGGGGCTGGTAAGCGCGCCCAACCTGTTCTGGTCTGTCGGGCCGAGCGCAGTGCTTAGCCTGTTCGGCGGCGGTCGCCGCCGTGCCCAGGTCGCGCTGGCCCGCGCCGACTGGGACCAGACGACGGCGGCCTATCGCGGCAATGTCTTGAGAGCCTTTCAGGATGTCGAGGACAGCCTTTCACAGCTCCACCTCATCGGCGACGAGGCGGAGGCTGAACAGCAAGCCGAGATACAGGCCGCGCAGGTCGAGACGCTGTCTCTCAACCGCTATGTGAAGGGTGCGGTGACCTATCTCGACGTGGTGACCGCGCAGACAACGGCACTGCGCATTCATCGCGCTGTCATCGACTTGACGACCCGGCGGCTGCAGGCCAGCGTCCGCCTGGCGCGCGCGGTCGGCGGTGGATGGCGTGTTGGAGAAGCGGCCTAGTCAATTCCAGAAGGATCTGCCCACCGAGCCGGCTGGGGGCACATGATCATCACAGCGCCGGATTGGTCGGCGGAATGGGACCGACCAGCATGGTCGCTTCAGTGAAGGTCAGATCCGGTGCGCCGCAATGATCGGTCCGGCATTATGTAACAACTGCACGTGCATTTGCTACATAATGCCGCGAAAGCGGCTGGTGCCGGGTCGTCGAGGACAGCCGCGGCGATCTGTGCGCTTTCCTGTGCGCGGATCAGCACGGCACCGAGCTGCACATATACGAGCTCGCCGTACGGCTCGATCGTCAGCGACTCGGCCTTGGCCGCAACCTCGTGGCCGTGACGATCCGAGCAGCGCAGCGCCGTCGCGTCGACTCGATAACGCTGACGACCTTCAGCGGCGTTGCCTGGAATGCGCCGTTCTACGAGCACCTTGGATTTCGCCGCCTGCATGCCCGCAACATGGGCGCCCGATTGCGCGCCATCCTCCGCGGCGAAGTCCAGGCCGGGCTGCCAGCCGGCGTCGATGTGCGATGCGCTTGATCCTGACTGCTAACGAGAAGGAGGAGGGCAATGAACCTTCATCGTCGCCTTCCGGTCACTGACGAGCCAGCCGCCGCCGACCTGTCTGAGCTCGACGGCCGCATCAACGACTATAATGCCGACCGCACCGGGATCCGCGATGCCCGCTATCTGAGCATCATGCTGCGGTCCGACGAGGGCGAGCTCTATGCCGGCCTGCACGGCCATAGCTGGGGCGGGTGCTGCGAAATCAAGCTGTTGTGGGTCGCGGAAGACCGCCGTGGCGAGGGGCTCGGCACGCGGCTGTTGCAATCGGCAGAGGACGAAGCGATCCGGCGCGGGTGTCACCTCATCCTGCTTGCAACGCGCAGTTTCCAGGCACCCGGCTTTTATGAGCGTCATGGCTTTTCGCCCGTCGCGACGGTGCACGGGTATCCGGCGGGGCATTCTGAGATCTTCATGGTGAAATACCCGCCGGCTTGAAGCGCAAGGTCGCGCCTTCACTCGCGCTGGGCGATCCCGCGCCGGTCCTGTTGCACCGAGCGAGGATCGGGGCCGCCGCGCTACTCTTCCTCGCCGGCTGCACCATGTCCGCCCCAAGCGGCAAACTCAAGGACGAGACAGCAAATTCTCCATGCGGATGGACAACCGCCCAACTTGACTACTCTTGGACGCCGGCCCGTTGCTGCATCTAAGCAACGTCTCCTGCCCCCTCACTGGCCGCCGTGGTGCGGCGCTCGGTAGTGAATTGGCGAACGCCGGGTCGGACCTGGGCCTCGATGAGCCGAACGCCACGACCTATCCCTACACTTGGCGTGTTCTCGCCAATGAGCTCGACTCCGGCATGTTCAAGCGCCTCGACCACCTTCATCAGCGTGTCGATGATGCCCCGCACTTGGCCGCCGGACGACTCCATGCGCTGGATGGTGGGCAGTGACAGCCCCGCCATCGCGGCCAGCTCGCGCTGGTCGATCCCAAGCAGGGCACGGGCCGCACGCATCTGTGCAGAAGTGATCATCTCATTGCTCCTGAAGCCACGCTTCTATTTCTCCCATGCCTGTATGCATGTCTGATACGTGAGGAAAGCAGCCTCAGCCATAAAAACCTGCGCTGCCCCGGGAAATCCCACAAAGTGGGGCATCTTCAACGAGATGATGCATCATATATCAAATGACCGCTTTATAAATGGCCATCTACCGGTATAGTACGTCATATATAACAGCGAGAGTGTCAAGAGTGCCGCTCCGGTGACGGAAAGGATGGACGATGGTTGGTGCAACGGATGGCCCGCAGCGCAAGGACAGCGGCGTCGCATCGATCGGCCAGCGCCTGCCCAATTTTGCGAGCGCGCGCCAGGGCTGGACCCTGCATCCTCAGTCAAAACCGCGTTCGGACGGCCAACGCACGATCCTGCTCGAGGCGCGCTGCGCCAGCGGCGCGATCGACATGTTGCTGACCGCCGCGGAAGCCGCCGAGCTGATGTTCGCACTCGGCTACGCCCTCGAGCAGGCTGCACGAACCGACACCTCAACGGCCAGCCCGAAGGCGCGCCACCAGAATTCCATGGAGACCCGGGCATGACAGTAAATTTGGTAGCAGCGACGTCGGATGGTCTCGCGTTCGGCCCGGAAGCGCGCGTCCATTCCAACCAGGCCGCTCCGTTCCTGGTCGAGGAGGCGCTGGCCCGGAACGAGGGTCGGTTCGCAGCCGGCGGTCCGCTAGTCGTCGAAACCGGCACGCACACCGGTCGATCGCCCCGCGACAAGTTCACCGTTCGCGATGAGCAGACCGAAGAGGCGATCTGGTGGGGCAAGGTCAATCAGCCGATGTCGCCGAATGCCTTTGCTGCGCTGGAACATGACTTCCGTGCGCATGTAGCGAGCCTCGACCAGGTCTACGTCCAGGATCTGTTCGGCGGTTCGCAGCCGGACCACCGCATCCGGGTCCGCGTGGTGACCGAACTGGCCTGGCACTCGCTGTTCGTCCACACGCTGCTCGTGCGCCCGACGATCGATGAGCTCGCCTCCTTCGACCCGGAGTACACGATCATCGACCTGCCATCGTTCCGCGCCGATCCGGCCCGGCACGGATGCCGGTCCGAAACCGTCATCGCGATCGACTTCACGCGCAAGATGGTCCTGATCGGGGGCACTGCCTATGCCGGCGAGATGAAGAAGGCCGTCTTTTCGATCCTCAATTACGTCCTCCCGCCACGCGGCGTTATGCCGATGCACTGCTCCGCCAATATCGGCTCCCATGGCGATACCGCGATCTTCTTCGGCCTGTCTGGCACCGGCAAGACGACCCTGTCAGCCGACGCCAGTCGCACGCTGATCGGTGACGACGAGCATGGCTGGTCGGACACCGCCGTGTTCAACTTCGAAGGCGGCTGTTACGCGAAGATGATCGGTCTCTCCGCCGAGGCGGAGCCGGAGATATTCGCGACCACGCGCCGGTTCGGGACGGTTCTTGAAAATGTCGTGATGAACCCGGCCACGCGCGCGCTCGATCTCGATGACCCATCGCTCGCCGAAAACAGTCGCGCGGCCTATCCGATCGATTTTATCCCGAATGCCTCGGCCGACAATATGGGCCCCGTGCCGCGCAATGTCGTCATGCTGACCGCGGATGCATTCGGCGTGTTGCCGCCGATCGCGAGGCTGACACCGGCCCAGGCAATGTACCATTTCCTCTCGGGCTATACGGCTAAGGTCGCCGGCACCGAAGTCGGCGTGACCGAGCCCGAAGCCACATTCTCAACCTGCTTCGGAGCGCCGTTCATGCCGCGGCATCCTTCCGTCTATGGGAACCTCCTGAAAGACCGCATCGCCCAGGGCGGAGTCGCTTGCTGGCTCGTCAATACCGGATGGACGGGCGGTGCCTATGGCACCGGGCACCGCATGCCGATCAAGGTTACGCGCGCGCTCCTGAACGCTGCGCTCGACGGCAGGCTCAACGCCGCCGCGTTCCGCACTGATCCGAATTTCGGATTCCAGGTGCCGCTGGCGGTTCCCGGTATCGATTCCACGATTCTCGATCCAAGATCGACCTGGGCCGATCCGACTGCCTATGATGCCACCGCGCACCGACTGGTGAACCTGTTCGTCGAGAATTTCGGCCAGTTCGAGGACAGCGTCGAGGCATCCGTGCGCAATGCATCGCCGGGGATGCGAGTCCATGCCTGAGACCGTGTCCCCTGTCGATTATCGACTGAAGCGCGAGAAGCCGACAATCTCGCGACGCTTGCGGAATCTGCTACCGACGCGCCGCTTCGGACAGCTCCTGGCACCGCGGACGATCTGGATCGCGCTATGGCGCGGGTGCCGCGACCGGTGCCCCGCCTGTGACGGTGCGCCCCTGTTCGGCAAGTTCCTCAAGCCGCTCGATCACTGCCCGGCCTGCGGACAGGACTGGACGCACCACAATGCCGACGATTTTCCGCCCTATATCGTCATCCTGGTGACGGGGCATGTGGTCGTGACAGGCATGGCGTTGGTAGAAACGACCTTCCATCCGCCGTCCTGGGTCCATATCGCGCTGTGGATTCCGCTCATCATCACCCTGACCATCGGCCTGATCCAGCCCGCCAAGGGTGGCGTCATCGCCTATCAATGGTGGCATGGGATGGGCGGTTTCGGCGAGCGCCAGCCGTTGAAGGCACCCGAGCCGGCATCGACAGTAAGCACGCCCTTGCCCGGCATCGAATATCATCGGCGTCGCGCTGCGCGCTCGCGCCAGCGGGTGAAGCGAACAGGCGGGCGATGAGACGGCACCCCATGTCCGAGCGCGCCGCAACCGCCGCGTCCACCACCCTTGCCGCCCGTGACGGAGAGGCACGATCATGGTGATCTTCGTCATCATCGTCGTCTGCGTCGCCCTCATGATCCTGTTTTTCGCCGTCACGATCGCGGGGGGCGAAGCCCATGACCGCGCGAACGCCGAGGCCGCGGCCCGAGCCCGGGCAAAGGCCGCCGCCCCTTCAACGTCCGACGACACCGGGGCGATCTGATTTCGCATCCTTTTGATTTGCTGTCGTTGGGCTTCAGCCCTGCGCGCAGTCGGCACGACAACGACAGGCCAGGCGCGTTGTTCGTCGCGTCAGCGGTCCCGCTTGAATGCGCCGGGGCGCATTTTCGACCGGGACTGCAAGATGTTGAGGGCGCGCGCGACTTCCGCCGAACCGACGGTCAGCCGGGACGGGACAATCCCCAGCCTCTACTCGACCTCGTCTCTGCCAAGCCTGCCCTCGATGTGGCGCATGGCCGTCCCCCAGACGTGATGGTCCAGCTGCCGGCAGATGCGTTTTGCGATCTGGGGCAGGAACGCTGCCTGATGCTGCGGGAACAAAGCGGCGGTCGCGGCGATATCCGCCTGGGACAGGGCAAGCTTTGCACCCTTCCGAGCAAACACGGCCTGATTGAAGCCGCCCTCGGTCGGCACTGATCGCGCCGCGCCGTTGAAGCTCCGCGCAATCCTTTTAGCGTAGCGGCGATTGAGATGGCCCCCACCCCACAGATTGACGATCATCATCCCGCCGGGCGCAAGTCGCCGATAACATTGGTCGTAGAAGTCCGCGCTGCACAGCTGTGGGGGCTGCCCGAACTCGTCGAAGCCGTCGATCAGAAGCACGTCCGGCCTCGAACCGCCCTGCGCCACGAACTCGGCACCATCCCCGGCCAGTATCCGGAAGCGGTCATCGTCGCGTGGGATCTGGAACTCGTCGCGAAGCGCGATGATCCGCTGATTGATCTCCACGACGGTGATGTCGGTCTCGGGCAGCAGATGATGGCAGAGCTTCGCGAGCGAGCCGCCGCCCAGGCCGATCATTTCGATGCGACGCGGGCTCGGATCGAACAGCAGAAACCCCATCATCATCCTGGTATAGTCGATCGTCAGTTCGATCGGATCGAGCAGGTTCATTTCACTCTGCATCGAGTGCCAGTCGAAGTGCAGCGAGCGGATATCGCCGACGTCGGAGATATAGGGCGGCCGCGATTCCACCTGGCCGCGACGTGCGCGTTCGCGCCACATATCGAGGCTTTCCAGCATCAGATTGCCCGCGATGAGGTCATCCACGTCATAGGCTGACGTCTCGGGATCGCCTCCCGAGGACCAGTCTGTACTGACCCTCTGGCTATCCTGGATCTTGCGCTCCGGGGACTCAGGCACGGTAGCTTCCTTCCGCCGCGCCATCGCTGGCGCACGCTGCCGGCAAGGGACTGGCGCTCTTAGCGGTCGTCATGCGAGCTCGACCGCACGGTCGTGGATTCTCCGCCGCCGATGCGCTGGTGCGCCACACCCTCGCGACCACCGCGATGCTGGAGCACGGCGAGCAGCGTGGCGACGAGCCGCGACGAACGCCCCGATAGGATGGCCAAGCGCCATTGCGTCACCGTTCACATTGAGGCGGCCCATGGAAATACCGTGATCCTTCGCTGCCATCATCGCCACGATGGCGAAAGCGTCGTTGACCTCGAACAGATCGACCTGCTCGATGGTCAGGCCCGTCCGTTCAGCCATCGCGGCGGGCCGATGGATCGCTGAGCGCGGCCAGGATTCCTGTTGTCGGCGAGTCTTTGGTCCATGTCTCAACACCAGGGCCCAGCGCAGCACCGGCCTCGGCAATCCCCGCTCCCGCGAACCGATCGTTCCGCTCCAGCGCGACCCGCGTTGCATGCATAAGGCGGTCCATTTCTACTGCGCCGGGCATGCCCTGCTCGCCGCGACCGGCGGGGCGAAGGTAGGGCGCGGAGCGGTCGCTGGCGGAATGGTCTCCACCTCGATCCTGCCCGCTACCGGCTGAAGGAGCATGTCCCAAAAACCATCTCCGAAAAACCGAAAAGGCACGCCCGCCTCAAAAGAGGTTGCCGTTAATACCCTGAACGATCATATATGACATATCTACAGAGCTATTTAAAGCTGTGCCTTGATGTATAGTACATCAATTCAATCGTCGAGCCGGGAGATCGGCCCGGTGATCCCGTAAGGCACGAGTTCGCCGTGGCGATGTGACGCAACCCGATGCGAGATTGACGAGATGAGCGAGCCCGAGCAGCATAGTCTCCCCGAGAAAGCGCTCACCTGTCATTACGATGTTGGCCGACATCGCACTCAATGCGGCGATGCGACGGCATTACCGCTTCAACAGGTCGACCGGGCGGACGAATATCCTGATCATGCCAGACCTGCATTCGGGCAATATCCCGGCGAAGCCGCTCGAGGCACTCGGCGGGCGCTCCGTGCTCGGTCCGTTCCCGGCCGGCATGGCAAGGCCCATGCAGTTCGGCGCCATGACTTCCGTTGTATCCGACCTGCCGACGCTGGCGGTGCCGGCCGCTACCGGCACATGCGATGAGCCGTGATGGATATCCGCAGCCCGGGTCCGGTGTCACTTTCCCCGCGCCCGGTGCAATTGCCCGGGGCTTTCGCCGGATCTCGCCCGATACGCCAAGCCTCGGAGGCTCGAATCCAACCCGCCGGTTAGCCGGAAGTGCGCCCGCCAGGAGAAATAGCATGACTGAGGAGTCGCTCCTGAAATCCGCCCAACGGCTCACCAGGATGCTGGGTATCGCCCCGTCAGTGGCAACGACAGTGGTCGACCATATTCCGGGCAAGCCGGGCCAGATCACGTTCCTCGTGCTGCGTCACAACAGTTACCAGATGCCGCCGGTGCCGACTCGTTTTGAAGGTAATATCGTCAGGATCAAGATCGACGGCGTGGTAAGGGAACGATCCGGGCGGCGGCATCCCGGGCGCTAGTCCAACAGCAAACAACGCGAAGGAATCCGACGGCGATCCTGCCGACAGAACCGAAATTCTACCAGAATTTCACGACAGGAAATCGTCCAAACTGATGATCGCGCCGAGATGAATTCTGCATCTCTTCGCCGCCATGGAAAACGGCAATGCTCTCGACCATTCAACTCAAATATTTTGCACAAAGAGGCCGGGACTGCCGCACAGCTGCGATACGAGCGACCGATCCGGAGACCAGACGGTGCCTGAATGATCTCGCTGCTGCCTATGAGTGTTTGTACATCGAGGCGGGTTCTGGCGATCCATTCCCAAATGCCCGGTTGCAGGCCGCCGCGTTTGCGGTGCTGGAGGCAGAGCTGCCTCGCGACACCCCCGAGGGGCGATCCATGGCTCCCCCGATCCCCTCACGCCTGCCTTCGTACGATCAAAGAGCGATGAGAAACGCGCTCGACCGATGGACGAATGAAAGCGGGTCGCCCTCCCGGTAACCCGGACAACGTCATTTTCAATCCCGCCCATCAGCCTGATGCGCTCAGCGACGATTGTTCTGGCGGGCCGCTTTATCTGAACCAGCCTCTGCTGATAATTCACGTTTTATATATCAATAAGCCATCTTTGCATGTTAGATTTCCTAATGTAGACGTGATATTCCATCGGCGTTCAATGATCACGGGAGTCAGGCGATGATAGGAGCGGCCCAGTTGCGCGGCGCCCGAGCCCTGCTCGGAATCGACCAGCGTGCGCTCGCCGAGATGTCCAGCCTGTCCCTGCCGACCATCCAGCGGATGGAGTCGAGCAAGGACATCATCCGGGGCAATGTCGATTCGCTGATGAAATTGATCGCCGCGCTCGACAGCGCCGGCATCGAGTTCATCGCCCAGGGTGCCGCGAGCCCGCAAGGCGGCCGCGGCGTCCGGTTTTCCGGACAGCAGCAGGGCGACCCGAGCGGTCGAACAGGCGATTGGGCGCTTTCCGGATCACGAGCAGCCTAGATGCCGGCGATGGGGCCTGTGGTCGCAATCCTGTGGTGCATAGCGGCCTTGCTGGTCACGGGCGCGATCGCTGTGTCGATCGGCCGCCTCAAATGGGCCAGGTGGTTGATCTACGGCAGCAGCCTGACAGTCTGCATGACGGCGTGCGCGATCGCGATCACGCATCTGATTGCCGGCCGGGCAAGCGTTTCGGAGATCGTTCTTCCGCTCGGCCTGCCCTGGATCGGCGCCAATTTCCGGATCGATGCGCTCGCCGCATTCTTCCTCGTCGTAATCAATCTGGGCGGGGCAGCCGCGAGCCTTTACGGGCTGGGCTATGGCAGCCACGAGACGGCGCCCGAGCGCGTTCTGCCTTTTTTCCCGCTCTTCCTTGCGGGCATGAACCTTGTGCTGCTGGCGTCTGATGCGTTCACTTTCCTGCTCTCCTGGGAATCCATGTCGCTGGCATCATGGGCTCTGGTGATGACGCACCACCGGGAGGAAGAGAATCGCAGGGCGGGCTATGTCTATATCGTGATGGCGAGCTTCGGGACGCTGGCGCTGCTGCTCGCCTTTGGCCTGATGGCTGGCCCGGAGGGCGGCTATGCCTTTGCAACCATGCGCGCGCACGGTGCGCCGTCCGGCCTCGCAGGTCTGGTGCTTGTTCTCGCCTTGCTGGGGACCGGCTCCAAAGCGGGTCTCGTCCCGCTTCATGTCTGGTTGCCCCTCGCGCACCCGGCCGCACCAAGCCATGTCTCGGCGCTGATGAGCGGCGTGATGACCAAGGTCGCGGTCTACGGATTCATTCGGATCGCCTTCGACCTGCTCGGGCCGGTTTCCTGGTGGTGGGCGATCCCCGTGCTGTTCGCCGGCGCCATCACCGCGGTGCTCGGCGTTCTGACCGCGCTGATGCAGAATGATATCAAGCGTGTCCTTGCGTACAGCACGATCGAGAATATCGGGCTGATCTTCGTCGCGATCGGCCTTGCGCTGGCATTTCAGGGCAATGGCATGAAGGCCGCCGCGGCGCTTGCGATGACCGCCGCGCTCTTTCATGTCTTGAACCATGCACTCTTCAAGAGCCTGTTGTTCTTCGGCGCGGGCGCCGTTCTCAACGCCACGGGTGAGAGAAGAATGGAAACGCTGGGCGGGCTGCTCAACCGGATGCCCGCCACGGGCCTGCTCTTCCTGGTCGGGGCGGTCGCGATTTCGGCCTTGCCGCCGCTCAACGGCTTCGCGTCGGAATGGCTCATGCTGCAGGCCATCCTGCTCAGCCCCGCGCTTCCCCAATGGGCGCTGAAGCTCCTCATTCCGGCGGTCGGTGCGATGCTCGCATTGGCCGCAGCGCTGGCGGCGGCCTGTTTCGTGCGCGCGTTCGGTATTTCCTTCCTTGGCAGGCCGAGAAGCCTTGCGGCATCCAACGCCCATGAGGTCGATCGGCTGTCGATCGCCGCAATGGCGATCCTCGCGATTCTCTGTCTACTCGCAGGGATCTTTCCCGCACTCGTCATCGACGCGCTCGCGCCCGTCTCCAGCGCGCTGACCGGGGCGCACATGCCGGTCCAGACTCATGTCGCCTGGCTTTCGATCGTTCCGATCGCGGAAAGCCGCAGCTCCTATAACGGTCTGCTAGTGTTCCTCTTCATCGCCGCCTCGGCGTCGCTTTCAGCCCTGGCGATCCACCGTTTCGCATCGGCCAAGCTGCGCCGGGCGCCCGTATGGGATTGCGGCTTTCCGGACGCCAGCCCCGCCACCCAATATACGGCGGACAGCTTTGCTCAACCGGTGCGCCGCGTGTTCGGCGGCTTCGCCTTTCGCGCTACTGAAGTAGTCGATATGCCGTCCCCGGGGGATGGTCGTCCGGCACGGCTAACCGTCACGCTGCACGATCTTGCCTGGGACCTGATCTACGATCCGGTCATCCGGCTGGTCGCTTACCTCGCGGAACGGCTGAACCACCTGCAATTCCTCACGATCCGCCGGTATCTGAGCCTGGTCTTCGGCGCCTTGATCCTGCTCCTGCTGATCCTCGCCGCATGGCCATGATCGACATGTCCGTGATCGACGGCTTTTCGATCCAGGTCTCCCAGATGCTGCTCGTGCTGCTCCTGTCGCCGCTGCTGACCGGGCTGGTGCGCAAGGTGAAGGCGCGGCTGCTGCGGCGGCGAGGCCCGCCGCTGCTGCAACCCTATCGCGATCTGATCCGGCTTGCGCGCAAGGAAGCCGTCGTCGCCGAGAGCGCGTCCTGGCTGTTCCGGATCGTGCCTTATATCGTCTTCGCCGCGACCTGGGTGGGAGCGGCCCTGGTGCCGACCTTCGCCACGGGGCTGCTGTTCAGCTGGTCGGCGGATCTCATCGTCATCATCGCCTTGCTGGGCAGCGCGCGCTTCTTCCTTGCGCTCGCCGGCATGGATGTCGGCACCAGCTTCGGCGGAATCGGATCGAGCCGCGAGGCGATGATCGCGACGCTCGCCGAACCGGCACTGATCATGATCGTGTTCACGATCGCCCTGATCGCCGGCTCCACGCAGCTTTCGACCGTGGCCAATGTGATGCTGGCGGGTGTGGGCCTGCGCGTCTCGCTCGGCATGGCGCTGGTTGCACTCGTCATTGTCGCGCTCGCCGAAAACGCGCGGATGCCGGTCGACAATCCGGCGACCCATCTCGAACTCACCATGGTGCACGAGGCGATGGTGCTGGAATATTCCGGGCGGCACCTGGCGCTCCTCGAACTCAGCTCGGCGATCAAGCTTCTGCTCTATTGTTCGCTGATCGCCTGCGTGTTCGTACCATGGGGTCTGGCACCCGCGGGTGCGCCGCTCCATGTGCATCTGATCGGCGCGGTTCTCTATTTAGCAAAGCTCGGCGTCGCGGGTTGCCTGCTCGCCGTCTTCGAATCCATGGTCGCGAAGATGCGGGTGTTCCGCGTGCCGGATTTTCTCGGCGCCGCGCTGATGCTCGGGTTCCTCGGCACGCTCCTCCTGTTCGTCTCGCGGAGTCTGTAGCGTGGATAAGTTCGCTTTCGACGTTGCCCATTTCCTGGCGGGGACCCTGGTCCTTGTCAGCCTGATGCTGCTCTATCAGGATCGCCTGTCGGCCCTGCTGAACGTCTTCGCTTTCCAGGCCGTCATGCTGGCCCTTTCGGTCGCGTGGCAGGCTTATGTACAGCATGCTCCCCATCTCTACTTGACCGCGGCGATCGCGCTCTCAGTCAAGGCAATCATCATTCCGGTCGCACTGCACCGGATGATCAGGCGCCTGGGCATACACCGCGAAGTCGAGACGGCGGTCAATATCGGTCCCACCATGTTGGGCGGACTGGCGCTGGTCGCGCTGTCGATGGTCGTCATCCTGCGCGTCACCACGCAGTCCGACATATATGCCCGCGAGGACCTCGCCTTCGCGCTCTCGGTCGTGCTGCTCGGCCTGTTGATGATGGTGACCCGACGCAACGCCGTCAGCCAGGTAGTCGGCTTCATGTCGCTCGAGAACGGGTTGATCCTCGCGGCCACCGGCGCGAAGGGCATGCCGTTCGTCGTCGAGATCAGCGTCGCCTTTTCCGTTCTGGTCGCCTTCATCGTCATCGGCGTCTTCCTGTTCAGGATCCGCGAGCGCTTCGACTCGGTTGATCTTCAGGCCCTTGACGATTTCCGGGGGGAACGCCGGTGATCGGGATGCCCGTCTCCGGCGCCGGTCTGATCCTGGCGATACCGCTGGTGACGGCGGCCTTGCTGCTGTTCATTCCGAACTACAAAGTGTCGGCACGCCTCAACGCGGCTTCCTCCTTTCTGACGCTGCTCGCCGCGCTGTCGCTGTTCGTGCACAAGCCCGCGCCCGGACCCTATCTGCTGGTCGACGATCTCAATATCGTCTTTATCGTACTCAACACCTTTGTCGGCTTCACCACGAGCGTGTTCAGCGCCAGCTATATCGGCCATGAACTGGAGACAGGCCGTCTGACGACGACCCAGCTGCGCTTCTACCATGCGATGTATCAGATCCTCCTGTTCGGCCTGAACCTGGCGCTGGAGGCGAACAATATCGGGTTGATGTGGGTCGCGATCGAGCTTTCGACGCTCACCACCGTCCTGATGGTCGGCATCTATCGCACCCATGAGGCGCTTGAAGCGGCGTGGAAATATTTCATTCTCGGCAGCGTCGGTATCGCGCTGGCGCTCTTCGGCACGATCCTGATCTATATGGCCGCCCGTCCGGTGGTCGGCGAAGGCCCTGACGGCATGGTCTGGACCGTACTGATCGCCCATGCGGCCACACTCGACCCGGCCTTGCTCAACCTCGCCTTCGTCTTTCTGCTGCTCGGTTACGGCACCAAGGTCGGGCTCGCACCGCTGCACGCCTGGCTCCCGGACGCGCACGCCGAGGGTCCGACGCCGATCTCGGCGGTACTGTCGGGCCTGCTGCTCAATGTCGCGCTGCACGCGGTCTTGCGGTTCAAGCTGCTGCTGGCCGCGAACCCCGGCGCGATCGCGCCAGGTCCGCTGCTGATGACGATGGGACTGGTCTCGCTGATCTTCGCAGGCTTCATGCTCTACCGGCGGCGGGACATCAAACGGCTGTTCGCCTATTCATCGATCGAGCATATGGGCATCATCGCCTTCGCCTTCGGCCTGGGCGGCCCGCTCGCGAACTTCGCCGGGCTCCTGCACATGACGATGCACAGCCTTACCAAATCGGCCATCTTCTTCACCGTCGGCCATATCGCACAAGCCAAGGACACGCAGAAGATTTCGGACATCCGCGGGCTGACCGTGAGCCATCCCTTGTTGGGCTGGGGACTGGTCGCCGGCGTCGTCGCGATCGCGGGCATGCCACCGATGGGCGTCTTCATGAGCGAATTCCTCGTCGTGAGTTCGACCTTCGCGCGCGCACCGCTGCTTGCCATTCCTTTGGTGATCGGCCTGCTGGTCGCCTTCGGTGCCCTCATGCTCAAGGTCCATGGACTGGCGTTCGGCGAACCGACAGGCGTGAGCCACCCGGTCAAGGCGTCCCATCTGCCGATGATCGCCCATCTTGGACTCGTCTTTGTCGCCGGGGTATATCTGCCTCCTCCGCTGGTCGCCTGGTTCCAGCATGTCGCTGGCCTCCTCCATTGAATCGGGAGGGAATATGCAGAGCATGATCAGGACACTGCCGGGCACGCCGCCGCCGCATGCCCACCATCCATGGCCGCGCAGAATCGTCGATGCCGAGACATGGTCCGCCCTTGCCGCACAACTTGCGGAGGGCCGATGGACATTGGCCGGCTTGTGGGGGGACGCGGGCGCCGTCCACATGGCCCTGCTCGACATGGGCCTTGGCAAAGAGGGCCGCCGCGAACTGGCCGTCCTGTCCCTGCCCTGTCCAACCGGCCAATTTCCGTCGATCGCTCGGCACCATCCACCCGCGCATCGGCTCGAGCGAACCATAAACGATCTGTTCGGCCTCGAACCTGTCGGCGCGCCCGACGATCGTCCCTGGCTCGACCATGGGCGCTGGCGCGTCGGTCATCCCCTCGGGACCAGCACCGCAACATCCGGCGAGGGCGAAGCATATGTCTTTTTGACGGCGGAAGGCGAAGGCCTGCACCGGATCGGAGTCGGTCCGGTCCATGCCGGCATTATCGAGCCGGGGCATTTCCGGTTCACCGCCAATGGCGAGACCGTCGTGCGCCTCGAAGAGCGGCTGGGCTACACGCACAAAGGCGTCGAGTCCCTGATGGCCGGCGCCTCGCCGGAGCGCGCCGCGCGGCTTGCGGGAAGGATTTCCGGCGACAGCACGGTCGCCTATTCAATTGCCTTCGCGCGCGCAGTCGAGGCGGCGCTGGGGATCGAGATCCCGACACGGGCGCATTGGCTGCGGGCTCTGATGGCCGAGCTCGAGCGGATCGCGAATCATCTGGGCGATATCGGGGCCGCCTGCAACGATGCCGCGTTCGCCCTGATGCATGCCCATACCGCCGTGCTGCGCGAACGCGTGCTGCGGCAATCGAACGCGTGCTTCGGTCATCGCCTGCTGATGGACAAGGTTGTGCCTGGCGGTGTCGCCGTTGATCTGGATCGCCCCGGTGTGACGGCTATCCGATCGCTCATGGCGACGATCCGGGAAGCCTTCCCGCCCTTGATCGAGCTGTTCGACGACACTGCCTCCCTGCAGGATCGCACTGTCGGCACTGGAATAGTCTCGCACGCCCTTGCCCATCAATATGGTTGCGGCGGGTATGTGGGGCGGGCATCCGGGCGCTCGTTCGATACGCGCCGCGACCTTGCCTATCCGCCCTATGACTCGCTGCGCTTCGATGTACCCCTGTTCCAGGAAGGCGACGTCAACGCGCGGCTATGGGTCCGCATCCGCGAGGTGGAACAAAGTCTCGGACTGATCGACCAGATCCTGGCGGAGATGCCGTCGGGCGATATCTCGGTCGCTGTCGGCCATGGTCCCGACCCGTGCGAGGGCATTGCCCTTGTCGAGGGTTTTCGCGGGGACATTCTCTGCTGGCTCCGGCTCGGCCCGACGGGGATCGTCGAGCGCTGCCACCTTCGCGACCCGTCCTGGTTCCTATGGCCAGTGCTCGAGGCCGCGATCGAGGGCAACATCGTCGCGGATTTCCCGCTCTGCAACAAATCGTTCAACTGCTCCTATTCCGGGCACGACCTTTAGGGTTGATGATGCGCAAGCTCCTGTTCGAAAGCCTGATCCGAGCGCCACTGACGGAAGCCCCGCCAGACCCTGAACTGGGCGATGTCGCGGCGCTTGCCGCTACGCTCGGTGACGTGGCACGGAGGCGGCTTGGACGGAGCCTTTCGATCCGCGAAATCGATGCCGGTTCCTGCAATGGCTGCGAACTTGAGATCCACGCGCTCGGCAATGCCTTTTACGATCTCGAGCGCTTCGGCCTTCGCTTCGTCGCCTCTCCACGCCATGCCGATGTCCTGCTCGTCACCGGCCCGGTCACGCGGAACATGCGCGAAGCGCTGAAGCGCACCTATAATGCGACCCCAGCGCCAAAATGGGTCGTTTCCGTAGGAGACTGTGCGGCCGACGGCGGCTGTTTTGCCGGCAGCTATGCCGTTGTCGGCGGCGTTTCCGCAGTGGTGCCGGTCGATCTGCATATTGCCGGCTGCCCGCCGTCGCCGGCGAGGATTCTGAAGGCGCTGGTCGCGCTGATCGACCATGTGTCGCTGGGTGCGGGTGCGCCGTGAAACCGCAGCCGATGCTTTGGTTGTTCCACGCCGGCGCCGCGGCCGCGACGCGCCAGTTGCTGTCAATCGTGATCGTCACGCTGACCTTCGCCCTTCTTTCCCGAAACGGACTGGTAGGGCCGATCCTCGTCCATACTGGTTCGGGCCATATCGCAGCCACGCCGATCCTGGGCTGGTTCTATCTGCTCACAGTGTGAATTGGCGTCGAAAGCGAGACCCCATGGATGTTGTCGGTAAACGACTGACAAGCCGGAATAAAGATTGCGATGGGCGGGGTCCCAAAGGGCGCCGATTTTACAATAGATCACACTCGTAAATTGCTCTGAATCAACGCCTTGGCGAAATCTGAGGGAGGCCCGCTTTGGGCGTGAGTTCACAAGCCTGACCCGCATCACGGTCGCACCGTCACCCTCCGACATCATCGTGAACCATGTAGTTGAGGTCGATGCGGACGGCGCACGACCCGCGCCTCCATGCGAAGACCCTGGCCTAGGACGATGACCATGTGCTGGTCATGAGCCAGAATTTCCTGTCGGCCGACCCGTCCGATCTCAACATCCGGCGCGAGATCGGTGTCTATGTGCGCGGCGCCTCTTTGCCACGGATGCTCAAGGACCGGTTTCATGCCGCGCGACGCTGAGTCCCATGGCGGCGGCATCCCGTGGGCGGATATAGTCGGGCAAGGGAGCCCCTCCCCTGGCGCCGCGAAGCTGCGCTTCCATCCTGTCTTGCGGACCGAGCCTAAGCTGCGACCGCCTCCCAATCGATTGCTTCCTCCAAGGCACGCCCTGCCGATTGCACGCTGATATCATCGCCGCAGCCCAGCCGCGTCAGCATGCGCAGCAGACGTTCCACGGACATCTCGCGGTACTGGCCGCCCAGCAGTTTCGTCAGATCCGGCTGCCCGACGCCGATCAGCTTTGCGGCAGCGCTTTGGGTGAGGCCGCCCCGACTGCCCTGTGCGCGACCTTTATCGGCAGATAGAGGCGCTCTGTCGTACGCTCGAGGGGTGAGAACCCAAAACGGCCGTAGAAGGCGCGCACCTGACCGTCGATGGGATCAACAACGATCAGGCGCGCGGCGGCCTCAATCAAGCAAAGCCGCGCCATCGCGTCCAGCAGCAGTAACTCACCGAGGCCCTTGCCCCTCATCGTGGCATCGCGCGCGAGCCGGCCGATCAGAAAGGCCGGGATCCGATCATAGGTCGGTAAGCCCTTCTTCTGCTCGGGCGACAGTTCGTTCACCAACACCGCATGCGCCGAGATGGTATAATAGCCGAGGATGCTCGGGGAGCCCGGCGCGACCGCCACGAAGCAGGCGGCGATGTCGCTGCGCTCGTTCTCGCCCGCGAATTTTAACAGATAGTCGGTGAGAGAGGGTTGCTCACAGGCGAACGCGCTTCGGTCATGCGCTGCTGTCAGCCGCTCGAACCGTACGTCGATCTCGTCGCTCACGCATGGCCTGTCATCGCACGGTGCCGCGCCGCGGCCGCGCGCAGCGCGTGATTGGGCTCCGCCTCGGCGTCAAGTGCGCGGGTCAATGCCGCGAAATCATCGCGATTGAGTCGCGTCACCTCGGCATCCTCGATCGCGCGTTGCGCGGCATCCTGGACCGCAGCGGTGACAAACGCTGCCAAGGTCTGGCCGCGCAAGGCTGCTGCCTGGCTCACGCGGTTGTGCAGTGAGGGGGGCACCCGCACCTCAAGCCGTTCCGAGCGGCGCTCCGGGGCTCTTGCGACCATGTCCATGCTCCTTCGCCTATAATGTACGGCATTATACCGACAAAATCGACCTGAAATCGACGTCACTTCCAGACCGCCGTTGATGGAGCGCCTCGCCGGAGGCGCTGCGATGGTCGCGGCGGCTGTCCGAGAAGACTTATAAGCGTTGCCATGTTCATAAAGGCCTCGTTGACGAGATCACACGGGACAGAACCCTCTACCCCGGGCCGCGAACGCCATGCGCGCCCATTTGGCCGAACTCGGGATCGTCGCAGCGACCGGCATGACGAGCGTAGCGAAGTTCATCGCCATTTTGCGCGACGCGGGAGGACTCTCGCTTCCATCGACGGCTCGCTCGGCGCTCTTGGAAATCGCCGGGCAGATCGAGAAGCCGACGGCACGCGCGCCGTGATGCACTTGATACGAAGATCGCCGCAGTTGTGGCGGCGGCTGTCGCCTCGGTGGCTGCCCTGGAGCGGTTGGGCTGCATCAGGTCGCCCGCCAGGATGATGGTGCGGGCGCAGCGCGCCATCTCAGGAATGTGGCGATCGAAACCTGCACGGCCTCGTCTACGATCAGGGAGTAGAAGGCGAGCATGTAGCGTCGCGCGAAGTTCCGGGCTCTCGCGCCCGGCCGGGTTCAAAAAAGGCGGACTTGGTGATGCGACGCATCGAGGCAACCGCGATGCCCACAGGCTACTGATCGAAAAAATCGTCCAGACACGACCTGCGCAGTCCCGTCGGGTCTATGGACCATGTATTGACGATGTTCTTGTTTTGATCAAGCGCACTTACGCTAAGTCATTGAAAACGCTGGTGACCCCTACGAGAATCGAACTCGTGTTTTCGCCGTGAGAGGGCGACGTCCTAACCGCTAGACGAAGGGGCCGTGCGAGCGGAGCGGCGCATCTACGGCGAGGTGGCGCCATCGTCAAGATGGCGCCCGTGAAGGGATGGGCGCGCGATCACGCCCGCCCTCGCTACTGGAGATATTTCTTGTTCGCGATCCGCGCGTTCGCGCAGGACATGGACTCTGTGCCAGTCCGCGCCGCAGGAGATATGCCGGAAAGTCCCTGCTGCCCATTGATGCTGCGAACGTCTTCAGCCGCGAAATTGATGTGGATGAACGGCCGCCGCATTCGCTTCTCCAGCGGTAATCGAACACGGGAAGACCTCCGCCCATCCGGAATAGCACGGGCCGAAAGCC
Organism: Sphingomonas oligophenolica; assembly: GCF_039522915.1. Classification (NCBI taxonomy): domain Bacteria; kingdom Pseudomonadati; phylum Pseudomonadota; class Alphaproteobacteria; order Sphingomonadales; family Sphingomonadaceae; genus Sphingomonas; species Sphingomonas oligophenolica. The sequence continues at coordinate 79,189 of NZ_BAAAEH010000050.1, read as the reverse complement.
TAAAAAAAGTGTCGCAACCATTAAGAAGGGAAGTTCGAACGACCCGGAGGATGCGACGGCGCAGCACTTTAGTTGCAATGACTTTCACCATGATTTTCGCAGCACCGCCCGCAGCCGCCCGCGCATATTGCTCGACAGGGGTGGCGCGTCGCGGGACAGTGCCGTATTTCAGTTCCATGACATCCCCACCAAATTTCGTTGCCATGCTCCGCGCCGAACCTGAAAATGCGCGTCGATGGGGGCTTTACTCAGTCCGCGAGGACCGTTGGCTCGATGTCATCTTCCGGTCACGGCGCGAAGCCGAAGAGGCTTTCGAGGTTCTGCGCCATGCACAGCTGCCAACGCCGGCGTCACCCAGGGGCAAACGCTCCTGAAGCGTCGTGGTGAAATCCGGGCTGAAGCATTTTGCGCAGGCTCGCGCGCGGAGAGGTGTCAGGCCGCGGGGCGACTCTGAATCTGCACCCGTGGCCTTTGCAGGGCGGTCCGGGGGCCATGGACCCCGGTTTCAAGCATGATCATCCGCCGGCGCGGCAGATTGAGCTTGTCCAGGATCATGTGGACGTGATTCTTCACCGTCGCCGGGCTGATGTTCAGCGTGCAGGCAATTTCCTTGTTGGAGAGCCCTTCCTCGACCAGCACGGCGATCTCGCGCTCGCGCCGGGTTAAATGGGAGTCGGCATCCGGCCTGCCGCGTCCGGCGAGCTGGGCGACGCGCTGCAACAACCTTGTGGTGAGCTGCGGCGGGCACACCGGCAAACCGCTGAGGACGCGGATCGCAGCGCGGTTCAAATCCTCGATCGTGCCGTCATGATTGACGAACGCGGTCACGCCCGCTTCGGCGCCGGCCAGGCCTTCATCTTCGCTGGTCATGCCGAACCCGATCACCTGGATGCCCGGCGCGAGCGTGCGTGCAGCGCGCGCCGCATCGCGCGAGCGGCTGCGGGAGATATCCAGGAACATGATCTGCACGGCGTGGGACGCAAGCGCGTCAGTCAGCTCGTCGGCTGAAATCGCCCCGAGCAACCGCAGATCGCCCAGCCGGCTCAGCCCCGCCGTGATTCCCTCGCGATAGATCAGGACGTCACTCACCACGACCGCGGTCGGCCGCGTATCGGTGCATGTCCCAGCGTCCTGATGCAGTTCCATTCGCGATGCTCCCGTCTGCCCGTACATGGGCTCGATTCCCACCGCCCGGCTCAATCAGCCAGGCAACAAAGCGGTGGGAAAGAAACACGCGACCCAGTTTCTTGGTTTTCTGTCGAGTCATTCCCGAGTTAGCCTTCCATCACGGAAACAATATTTCCGGTCGTGATCGAAGTGCGAGGAAGCCCCGCAGCTAACGTGATGCGGCATCATAATCCAAATCGGCCGATTCGGAACTATGATTCGCGATAAAGATCAGGTTCTGGATGTTTTTCCGAACGATCCGAAGCTTTCTCTACGGTCTGGACCAAATGGTCCGGACCGTTGGCCCGGGAGGATGATCCGGCCACGAGGTCCGGATAAAGGCCCGGGTGTTTCTCTCGATCCTCCGGCTCATGCGCCCCGCCCCGCCCTGCGCCTAACCTACCTTTCCTGACCTGAAGCGGGGGACGCGATGACGATCCGCGTATTGCTCGGCGCGACTACCGCAATGGTCAGATCGGCGCTTCACGGCGCGCTTAGCGAATGCGAGGATATCGAGCTGGTCCAGCCTAGCGCCTTCGACGCTGCTCCCGACGACATCGACGTGGTCGTCCTGCATCAGGTCGCACTCGGCGATTGCGACCCAGCGCTCCGGGCGATCACCGGCGCTCCGCGGATCGGGGTCGTCGCGATCGGCGACGACGGAATTGCCGGCAATCTCTATCGCGTCGACCGCGAGGGCTGGCGCTTCACCCCGGCCGGCCAACACGGCCTTGCCGACGCCATCCGCGCCGTGGCCCGGGCGCACTGATGGCGGGGCATCAAGCCATTGCCGCGGTGGCGGCGGCGCTGCGCGGAGTGATCCGCGAACGCTATCCGCGCGATATATTCGGGACGCTTACGGTCGATTGCTACCAGGCCAAGGACATCGAGAAGGGGCTGACGGGCGACGGCTTCGCGATCCTGATGTGGCGCGTCGCGATCAACACCCAGCGCCGCGCCCGCGGGCCGCGTACCGACATCTTCGGCCGCCGCTTCAAGCCGTCGCTTCCGCTCGATGTGAGCTTCCTCATCATCCCGGTCGCCTCGGCGGTCGAGAAGCAGCTTCGCATGCTCGGCTGGGTGATGCGCGCCCTCGAGGACGCCGGCGCGATCACCGCCGCCCAACTCAACGATTATCTCGCCGAAGACGGCATCTTCGCGGTCGACGAGGATATCGACCTGGTCTGCGATCCGCTGAGCGTGGTCGATCAGCTTTCGATGTGGGACCGGATCCGCCGCCATCCGCTGTTCGCCAATTATGTCGTCCGGATGGTGCTGCTCGACAGCGCGCTCGACCTCGACGATTCGGGGATCGTGCTCGAGCGGGGCTTCGAAGTCGGCGTTGCGGAAGACGTGTCGTGACGCTGCAGCTGGTCTCGCCCGATCGCTTCGTGCGTCATGTGCCGCTCGGTTTCGCCTTTCGCGACGCGTCCGACCTGTCGTTGATCGGTGATGGGCTCGATATCCGAATCACCGATGCGATGCGGCCCTGGCGCAATGCTCAACTCCGGCCCACGCCGAGCGGCACCTGGATGACACCGCGCCTGCCCGGGCTCGATGCGGTTCTTGCCGAAAAGCCGGCGGACTGGTCGACTCACCAGCGCAGCTTCGTGGTGGCGGTCGAGGACGATCTGCACCGCTTCCTGCCGGTCCGCTTCCAGGCCGACCTGCCCGTCCGTGGCCGATTTGCCTGGCCGAGCTGGAGCGGCTTCGCGACGGGCCCTATCGCGCCGTTGCTGCCCGCCGGCGCGCCGGCGGGATATGCACCCGACTATCTCCCGCTGTTCCCCGCGATCGCGCGCACCGCGCCCGGGCCCCGCGCCACGGTGCGGGCGCAGCTTGCGGTCCGCCAGGCCGACGGCACCGACCTGCCGGCAGGCTGGGCAGCGATGACCGTCTCCGTATCGGGAACGGTCATCGGGCTCGGCATTGCCGATGTCGGCGGGGCGATCGTGGTGAGCGGCGCCTATCCCACCTTGCCGTCCCAGACAGTCGAAGAGGCCGCGGCGGGCCGAAGTGAGGTCGCGTGGGAGGCCGTCATCAAGGTCTATTACGGCAAGCTCGCCGGCAGTCCGCCGGCGCTGGATGAGATACTCGGCCAGCTCTCGAAGCCTCCGACCAAGGCGCTCGCGACCCTGAAGCCCGCCGAGCCCGAGCTGCCCGCACAGACCTTGGTGCTTGGCCGTCCGCTGACCCTGGCCACCGGCAAGACCGCAACCGAGCGCTTTTCAAGCCTCTACCTCAAAGCGAATTGATCGAGGAGACCGCCCATGCCTGAATATCTCGCTCCCGGCGTCTTTGTGGAGGAAGTCTCCTACCGGGCAAAATCCATCGAAGGCGTCAGCACCACGACCACCGGCTTTGTCGGGGCGACGCGCTTCGGCCCGATCGACATCGAGCCTGATGTCATCACCGCGCTCGTCGAATTCGAGCGAGTCTATGGCGGCCGCCAACAACTCGAATTCGAGGACGGTACGCTCGACAATTATATGTGGAACGCAGTCCGCGCCTTTTTCGAGGAAGGCGGCAAGCGGCTCTATGTCGCGCGCACCTATACCGGCGACCCGGTGGATGGTTGCGCCACCGTGCCGCTACCTGCGGTGCCTCCGGCCAATATCAAGATCCGCGCGCGCTTTCCCGGCAAGGCCGGCGAAGCGCGGGTGCGGCTGCAATTCTGGGTGAGCCAGAACCGTCTCGTGTTCCAGCCGAGAAGCGACGACCCGACAAAGCATCTCGCGATCCTGCGCTCCTCGGCCGATCGCGACACGGTCTATGTCGGCAACATCCCCGATAAGGGGATCTATTTCATCTCACGCGACCCGCAGAAGGATCTCTGGAATTTCGAAAACCAGGACGGCACCAAGAAATTCGAGCTCCAGTCGCTCGCCGAGACCGCCGCGACCATCCGTACCATCACCGCGACCGTCTATGTCGAGCCGAGCGAGCCGGGGCTTCCCTTCTTCGCCGCGACCAACCTCGCGCTCGATCGCGGCCACAAGACAGCCGGCGCGCCTGACTCGCTGTTCGACTATTTCGCGGCCGAGCCCGCCAATCTTGCTGCCTCGCGCTCCATCCCGATCGTTATCGCGGCGCTGACCGCCGAGCAGGCGACGGCCGAGAAGAATGCCGCCGACAAGGTCAAGGCGGATGCCGACCAGGCCGACAAGGATGCGCAAAAGGCGCTCACCGCAGCCAACAAGGCTGTAAGCGACGCGCAGCCTGATCTCGATGCAGCCAATATCGCGCTGCAAAAGGCCAAGGACGATCTGGCGGCCGTGGTGCCGCCGACCGATCCAGCCCCGTTCGTACAGGCACTCAAGGACGCGCAGGATCTGAAGGACGCAAAGCAGAAGGTCGTCGACGACGCCACGCTCAAAGTCCAGCCCGCAAAGGATGCCAAGGCGGCAACTGCCGCGGCCCTGGCCCAGGCAACCGAGCGCGCGCAGCGGGCGCTCGACATCTTCACCGCCGCCGGCGCCGACGTGCCGCCGCGCAATGGCGCGAAGATCGTCTTCGATTATCACGCCGCCGCGCCCTCGCCCAACCGCTTCATCGACAGCGATATCGACACCAGCGACGGCAAGGCCCCGTTTCTCGAGGCGATCTTCTTCCTTACCGGGGGCAAGGACGGCAAGATCCCCGTCCCGGACGATTTCAAGGGTGCTGAGGACCCGACGACCAACCGGAAAAAAGGCCTGGTGGCATTCGAGGATATCGAGGATATCTCGATCGTCGCGGCACCCGGATCGACCTACAGCCTGGCCGCCGCGACCGATGCCCAGGCAATCGCCAATTCGCTGATCAGCCATGCCGAGCGTATGCAATACCGCATCGCCGTGCTCGACAGCATCAAGGGCGCCTCGATCGGCCAGGTGCGCGAATATCGCGCCAAGTTCGACAGCAGCCACGCGGCGCTTTATTATCCCTGGGTCAGGATCATCGACCCCGAGACCGGCCAGGAGAATTATTACCCGCCGGCGGGGTTTGTCTCGGGCATCTATGCCCGCAACGATATCGAGCGCGCTGTCTACAAGGCGCCCGCGAACGAGGTGGTGACGCTCGCGCTCGGCTTCGAGAAGATGCTCAACAAGGCGCAGCAGGAAGTGCTCAACCCCGAGGGGGTCAATTGCTTCCGCTTCTTCGAAGGGCGCGGCATGCGGCTATGGGGCGCGCGCACCGCGAGCTCGGATCCCGAATGGAAATATGTCAATCTTCGCCGATACTTCGCTTATCTGGAGCGATCGATCGACAAGGGCACTCAATGGGCAGTCTTCGAGCCCAATGGCGAGCGGCTCTGGGCCAATGTCAGGCGCACCATCTCCGATTTCCTGCTCAACGAATGGCAGACCGGCGCGCTGCTCGGGGACAAGCCGGAAAAATCCTATTTCGTGAAATGCGACCGCTCGACGATGACCCAGAACGACCTCGATAACGGCCGCCTGGTTTGTCAGATCGGCGTCGCCCCCCTTCGTCCCGCTGAATTCGTCATCTTCCGCATCGGCCAGTGGACGGCCGACGCCAAGTCATAAGGGGAAAGCGTCATGGCAATCCTGAGAGAGCGTCCGTACGTCCAGTTCAACTTCCTGGTCGATCTGGGCGACGGCAATACCGACGGGCCCCAGGCGGGGTTCCAGGAACTCAGCGGCATCGGGATGGAAGTGACCGTCTCCGAATATCGCACGGGCAACCACAAGGAAAATTCGGTGATGAAGATCACCGGCATGAACAAGTCGACCGACGTGACGATGAAGCGCGGCGTGATCGGCTCGCTCAACCTCTACAAGTGGCTCGACGATATCCGCAACGGCAACCAGAACGCGCTGCGCACCGTCACCGTCACGTTGATGAACGAGGACCATACCGACGCAGTCCAGACCTGGAAGCTGATGCGCGCGCGCATCACCAAGCATACCAGCGGGCCGCTCAATGCGAAGGGTACCGACGTGGCGATGGAGGAACTGGTCCTCGCCTATGAGCGGCTGGAGATGGAATAAGCCATGTTCGCCGGCGACGCCCTTCCCGGCATTCGCGTCGACGTCGCCCCGGCGCCCGTTGCCGAGGCGCTGCCACGCATGGACGTCGCCGTCTTCGCCGGGTTCGCCGAACGCGGACCGTGCCACCGCGCGATCGCCCTTTCCAGCCCCACCGCCTACGAAACAGTGTTCGGTGGCGTTTGCCCGCTCGCCTATGAAGCCGATAGCGGCGCCCGGCTGACGGGCAACCTTGCCGCCACCGTCCGCGCCTTCTTCTCCAATGGCGGCAAGCGCTGCTGGGCGATCCGGCTTGCCGAAACCGACGATTTTGCCGCCGTCCGCGCTTCCCTCGGGGTTGTCGATCCGGGATCCAGGCCGGCCACCATGGGCCATTTCGCGCTGCCCGGCATCTTGTGCCGCCTGCCCGATGCGGAAGACAATGCGAGCATCGTCTCGCCCGCAATGCTGGGCGCGGCGAGCCTCGGCTCCTGGTCCGATGCGATGCAGCTCGCGACGCGCGTCGCCCGGCAGCCGCTCGCCATTACGCGGCAGCACAGGGTGGCTTATGGGCTGCGCTTCGCCGATCGGGGCGTGCTGTCCCCGGGGGACCTGATCGAGCTCGGCGGCGGCAACGGGCTGGTCACGCGCTATGCCAAGGTGCTGCGAATAAGCGGCGGTGAGGTCTTCGCGCTCTGGATCGCGTCCTTCGCCCGCATCACTGACAGTGAAGCGGGCTCGCTGGTCATCAAGAAGGGCCATGCGAGGATTTCGGGTGAGTCCGGGCTCTTCATCGCCAAGCTGACTGAAGGTACGACCGCCACCCTCGCGATCGATCCGGCCGTGGCGAAGCTGCTCGTACCCGGGCGCTGGGTGCAGTTCCTGCATCAGGGCGAAGCCGACTGGCTGCGGATCGAAACGGTGAAAGGCAGCAAGGCGCTCGGCCCGGCCTGGCAGCAGGTCGCATCGCGCCTGCCCGGCGCGCCGCTTTCCGCCGCCAGGGTGACGGTCGACATCGCCGAGCACCGCCCGGGCACCGACCGGGTCAGTGCCGGATTGTCGCCGGCGCCCGAGGCGGCGGGCGCGATCCAGGGCCTGCTCGACGCCGATCTTTTCCATGCCGACCCAGCAAACCGGACCGCGGCGATCCGCCCAGGCTTTGCGGTCGCGCGCAGCGAAAGCGCGCTGATCGCGCTCGGCTATGCGGGCAGCGGCGGGGTCGGAAGCTTCGGTGACATCGCGGCGCGCTTCGGCACGCCGGCCTTCACGCCCTCGGACCGTATCGCGCTGCGCTCGAGCTGGCTCCCGATCGGTCTCGACGCGAGTTTCGGCGAGCCGATCGGCCCGGTACCGCAGAGCGATGACCCGCTGGTGCGCGACGGACTTTCCCGCTTCGACGAGCGGCTGTTCCTCGATCCCCGCCTTGCCGATCTTCGCGGCGCTACGCTCGTCGAACAGGTCGCCGCGATCAGGGATCTGGACGAAAGACAGCTGTTCGGCATCCATGCCGCGTTCGACATTGCCGGCGATCTGTTCCCCGAGCCGAGCCTTCTCGCCGTTCCCGATGCGGTGCAGCCCGGCTGGGAAACCGGCGCGCCACCGGCTGCGGCGCTCCCACCGCAACCCGGCGCGCCGGCAAATCCCGACTGGCGGACCCATTCGGGCGGCTGCGCCTCGGCCGACACGACCGCATTGGCAGCGCCCGACTTCGGCGCCTTCCTCGACAGTAGCACGAGGCTGCTCGACACGCCCATGCTCGTCGCGCCGACCCAGCCGGTGGTCGCGGATCTATTCACTCTATCCTGGGGCCCGCAGCCGGCGGGCAGCGTCGTCGTGCTCGAAGAAGCCGCGAAGCCCGATTTCTCGGATGCCGTCGAAATCCTGCGCGACACCGGCGTCGAGCATCTCGACATCCCCGGCCGCGCCCAAGGCGCGCATTATTACCGCCTGCATATCGAACTGGACGGCAATGTCTCGTCCTATGCCAGCGCCGTGGTCGTGCTGCACAAGGCGAGCTATGTCGCGTTCGGGGAGCCGGCCGGCCCGGCCCGGCTCGCGCTGCTCGCGCGCCTTCAGGTCGCCATGGTGCGGATCGCCGGCGCCAATGGCGACTTCTTCGCGCTGCTGTCACTTCCCCGCCACTTTCGCACGGCTGACGCCGCAGCCCATGCCTCCGCCCTCACGACTCTCGCCCCCGGCGCAGGCGGTGTCGCCCAGCTTGGTGCCGATGAGCAAAGGCTCCTCTCGTTCGGCGCGGTCTATCATCCCTGGCTGATGTCGCGCGGCAGCAACGGCTTGCTGGCATCGCCACCCGAGGGCGCCGTCGCCGGGATGATGGCGGCGCGAGCCGAGGACCGCGGCGCCTGGATCGCGCCCGCCAATGATCCGCTCCAGGATATTGTCGGGCTCGACCCGGCGTTTCCCGAAGCCGAACTGCTGACTCTCGACCGCGCGCGCGTCAATATGGTGCGCCGCCTGCCGCTCGGCTTCACGCTGTACGATGCCGACACGCTCTCGAGCGAGCGCGACTGGCGGCAGATCAACGTCCGCCGGTTGATGATGCTGCTCCGCCGCACCCTGCTCCGGCGCGGCATGACCTATGTGTTCGAGCCCAATGGCCCGGTGCTGCGCCGCGCGGTCGAGCGCAGCCTGGTGGCGACGCTAGACGACCTCCAGCAGCGTGGTGCCTTTGCCGGGGCGAGCTCGGCCCAGAGCTTCCGGGTCGCGGTCCAGGAGAGCGCGGCCGATCTCGATGGCGGCCGGTTGGTCGTCGAGATTTCGGTCGCGCCCGCCCAGCCGATCCGGTTCCTCACCGTAAGCCTCGTCCAGCAGGGCGCGCGGCTCACCATCCTCGAGGCGGCGTGATGGCAGACGATCCGCGCCCCTTCACTGCCTTCAACTTCTCGGTCGAGATCTATCCCGACGGCAAGAGCGCGCCGCTCTGCAAGGCTGCCTTCGCTGAATGCGACGGGCTGGAGATGACGCATGATTTCAAGACGATCCGCTCGGGCGGCGCCAATGATCATGCCTATCGCGTGCCGGGGGTGATCAACTACGCCAACCTCACGCTGAAGCGCGGGCTGACCGGCAATTTCGATCTCTGGACCTGGTTCGCCGCTTCGATCGCCGACCCGTTCCTGCGCGCCAATGCCGAGGTGGTGATGCTCGCCGAGGATGGCAGCACCGAGCGCGCGCGCTTCCAGCTCAGCCGCTGCCTGCCCGCCAAGCTCAAGGCACCCGCGCTCAACGCCAAGGACGGGACGATCGGAATCGAGGAGTTCCAGCTCGCTTACGAGAAGCTCCAGCTCGCCCCGGCGGCGGGAGGTGGCAAATGAGCGAAGCAGTGCTGGTCAAGGCGAAGCTCATCGAGCTCAAGCAGGATCTCACTTCCGAGCTTCCCGGCGGCAAGAAGATCGACGTCCAGTTCAACCCCGAAAACATGAAGGTCAGTTTCGCCAACCAGGTCGCCGAGCCGAAGGGCGGCGACCAGAAGGCGGGGACAGCCGGGCGCCAGTTCGTCGGCGCGGGCACGACAAAGCTTGTGCTGACCCTGTGGTTCGATGTGACCGCGATGGACAAGCCGGTCGACGACGTCCGCCGCCTGACCGCCGACGTCATCTATTTCATGACCCCGACCAAAGCCGATTCCGACCCCAAGAAGCTTGCGCCGCCGGGCACGCGTTTCTCCTGGGGCTCGTTCATTTTCGACGGGATGGTCGAGGGGCTCGAGGAATCGCTCGAATTCTTCTCGGCCGCCGGCAAGCCGCTGCGCGCCAGCGTCGCGGTGACGATGAGCCAGCAGAAGATCCTGGTGGCTGATTTCAAGGGCAGCAGCGGTATCGTCCCGAACCGCCCGGGCCAGCGGCCGTTCACGCCGGCACCGCAAGGCGGCAGCCTGCAGAAGATGGCCGGCGCGGCGGGCAAGGGCGGCGACTGGCAAGGCATCGCCGCCGCCAACAATATCGAGGATCCGCTGCGCATGTCACCCGGCGCGCTGATCGATCTCGACGCGAGCGTGAGCGTCGGCGGCGGCATCGGCTTCGGCGCGAGCGCATCGATCTCGGCGCCGTCAGTCTCGGCAAGCGCCGCGGTGTCGCTCCCGGCACCCAGCCTGTCGATCAGTTGAGGAGAAGGAAATGGCAGTCGTCATCGACGAATTCGAAGCGACCGGGGAACCGGCCGGCGACGCCAAGGGTGATGCGGCGCCGCCGCGCGAGCCGCATCCGCACGAGACAAGGCGGCGGCTCCGCATGGTCGCCTTGCGCGTCGCGCGCCTGTCGCCGCGCTGAGGGCCGCCATGTCAGCTGAAGTCGCCCGTCTGCCGATGCGCCCAGCGCGGCCCTCGATCGCGATCGAGGACAAGCGCGACGCGAAACTCGAGGCCGCCCTGCTCCGCTACGAGCTGACCGACAGCATCGAGGGGATGGCGCGTGCCGAACTGGTGTTCGGCAATTGGGGCGGCGACGACAAGCCGGGCTTCCAGTATTTCGACCGCAAGACGATCGAGTTCGGCAAGAAGATCAAGGTCGGGATCGGCGACGACAGCATCCTGTTCGAGGGGCGGATTACCGCGATCGCCGCTGCCTTTCCCGAAGGCGAGGCAGCGCGGATCACCGTCTTCGCCGAGGACCGGCTGCAGGATCTGCGCATGACCCGGCGCACCCGCTGCTTCGCGCAATCCTCGCTCGGCGACGTGGTCCGCAAGATCGCGCAGGAGCACGGACTCCAGGCGCAGATCGATACCCGGGCACCCGCGGTGCCGCTGCTCGCCCAGCTCAACCAGACCGATCTCGCCTTTCTGTTCGATACCGCGCGGCGCTTCGATGCCGATATCTTCGTCCAGGGCACGACGCTGCACGCGGCCCCGGCGCGGACTCAGGAGGGCGTCGCGCTTGCCTGGGCCGGGACGCTGCGCTCCTTCCATGTGCTCGCCGATCTCGCGCAGCAGCGCAGCGCCGTCGTCGCTTCGGGATGGGACGTGTCGGGCAAGGAGGGCGTCAGCCATCGCGGCGTGAAGGATGCGATCCAGCCCGAGCTCAATGGAGATACCGCCGGCGGCGATATCCTGGTCCAGGCGCTTGGCGAGCGGGTCGACACGCTCGCCCACGGCCTGCCGCGCTCAGCCGACGAAGCGAAGCAACTCGCCGAGGCGAGCTATCGCCACATGGCGCGCGGCTTCGTCACCGGCGAGGGCACCTGCGAGACCGACGTCAAGCTGCGCGCCGGGGTCAAGCTCGACCTGACCGGGCTCGGCCCGTTGTTCGAGGGCAGCTACCGCGCGATTGCGGTCACCCATCTCTACGATCCCGAGCATGGCGCGCGGACCGAGTTCCGCTGCAACCGCCCGGGAATCAAGCCGCTATGACCGCCTTCGCGCTTCTCGACGGCGACCGCCGCCAGGTGCAGCTCGACGAGCGCATGCCGCAGGGCTGGGGTGGCATCTGGTATGGCGTCGCGCCGGCGACCGTCGTCGATATCAAGGACCCCGATGGCCAGGGCCGGGTCCAGGTCACCCTGCCCTGGTGCCCGGATTCGGGCGGCGGCCGCTATGAGGCATGGGCGAGGACGGCGTCGCTGTTCGCCGGCAAGGATCGCGGCAGCTGGTTCATCCCCGATGTCGGCGACGAAGTGCTGGTCGCGTTCGAGCATGGCGACCCGGCGCGGCCTTATGTGCTCGGCGGCTTGTGGAACGGATCGGATTCGCCGCCCGATTCAATGGATGGCGCGGGGAAGAACAACCGCAAGGTGATCAAGTCGCGCGAAGGGGTGAAAATCACCTTCGACGACACGAGCGGCCAGGTCCAGCTCATCATCGAGACACCCGGCGGGCAGAAGGTGACGCTGAAGGATACGCCCCCGGCGATCGATATCGAGGATGCGAGCGGCAATTCAGTCAAGCTCGAAGCCAGCGGGATCACCATCACTGCCTCCGCCAAGGTGACGGTCAACGCCAGCCAAGTCGCGGTCTCGGCCGGGATGGTGACGGTCGATGCCGGCATGTCGAAATTCTCTGGCGTGGTCCAGGCTGACACGGTGATCTGCAACTCCATCGTCTCGGCGAGCTACACGCCGGGCGCGGGGAATATCTGGTGACCGCGCTCGCCCATCCCCTGACCTGGGCCGCGCCCCGGCCGCTGTGGCGGGGCGGCGCCTCGCCCGGTCGGGCGCCGACTATCCTGCGCTTCGCCACCGACGATTTCATGGACCAGCTGCTGGGGATGCTCGCGACTGATCCGGGCAGCCTGGCCGATCATGTTGCCCGCTACGAAACCTGGCGCTCGCCGCCCGGCACCCTCGCCACCGAGGATCTGATCGAGCGGGTGCCGCTGCCGGCGCCGCTCAAGCAATCGCGGCTGATGACGCGGCTGGCCCGCGCGCCGAAGCCGATCGCCGTGCCTGCGGCCGGCACGCCGGGGCTCAAGCTCTATCAGCCGGCGCACCAGCGTTATTATATCGCCTGCGCCACCCTCGCCTGCGCGATCCCGGGCCTGCCCGACCGCAAGCTGGCGGGCGGCCATGAGCAGGTCGGCTTCGTGCTGCGCCGCCGGATGCCGGCGACCGCCAATGCGCCGGCCGGCAGCCCGCTCGTCGAATATGGCTATGTAAAGGACGCAGCCGGCGTGCGCTGGCAGCGCGTCTCCGACGGGAACGACGCTGTCCTCGCGCCCGGCGAAGAGCGGTTGCCTGCCTTCCCGCTCGCGCACCAGGACGGCCATGGCCTCAAGCGCAGCCTGTGGGGCGGGCTGATCCCGGTCGGCCGCCGCGAGCAATATCTGAGCGCCCCGGTCACCCGCACGGTGAAGCGCCTCGTCGAAGGCCAAGCCCAGGCATTGGCCGGAGTTACACCCGATGCACCGCGCAATTCGAAGCTCGCGCGCACCACCGAATTCAAGATGGATTTCGCCGAACCGTGGAAGGCGCTGATCCAGGCGGCGATGAAGGCAGCCGACGATATCGACCGCGACAATGACAAGGATTATTCGAGCCCGACAAAACGCCAGACCCGCATCCGCGCCCGCAATGTCGGCTTTCAGTCGCAGAGCTGGCTCCTGCTGCTCGACCTGATGGCGTTTCTCGACCGCCATCTGAAGACAGTCGCGGCCGCGGTCCGGCGAGACAGCGGTGCCGGGTTGAGCGGCGCCAAGCTCGATCTCTACATCTGGCTGTCGAACGGGCTGCAAAAGGCCGATAGCGACCGGCTCGCCAATGGTTTCAAGCTCACCGGCGCCAATCCGAGCCCCACGCCGCCACTGCCGCATCTGCAAACCCTGGCCGATGCGCTCCGTCACATCGACGCCGCGGGCGGCGGCGCGCTGCTCGAGGCAGCCGAAACACAGTATCGGGACGTGCTTGCCGAACGCGCGCGCTGGCCGAGCTTTCATTATCTTCTCGCCGGCATCGCAAGCGATGGGAATGGCGGCGCGATCGATGCGGGCGGCGGGTTCCGCACCCTGCCCCCGTCAAACCCCGGCACTGCGCCCGATGCCGAGATCGACGCGCTCACGGTGCCGCTGGCCGGCCCGGCCGACCCGGTCTCGATCGACCCCAGCCCGGCCCCGCCCCACCCCCAGCCGTTCGATATCAACGCGGTCGAGAAGCTCACCGTGCTCGTCGCCCGCGCGCTCGACACCAGCGATGAGAGCGATGCCCGCGCCATGCCCTTCGCGCAGCAGCTCGCGCTGGCGATGCAGGACAGCGTCGGCGACACCGGCCAGTTCATCCTGCGCTTCGTCCATCTGAATGCCGATTGCGGGCCCATCCATCCGCCCACCCTGTCGGAACCGAGCGTGCCCTTCGAGCTCGCCAATTTCTTCGATCCCGATGCGCCGGCGCGGCCGGTGCGCATCACCCTGCCGATGGACACCAGCCCGGCCGGCCTGCGCAAACATGCCCGCGGCACTGCCTTCGTCCTGTCCGACATGCTGTGCGGCCAGGTGCAGCGCGCCAAGGGCATGGGGTTCATCGATCTGGTGCTTCAGGTCCTGCCCTGGCCGCTCCACAAGGACATCGACACCGGCGACGGCGGCGGCTGCAAGAATGCCAACGGCATCGACATCGGCATGATCTGCTCGCTCTCGATCCCGATCATCACGATCTGCGCGCTGATCCTGCTGACAATCATCATCACCCTGCTCGATTTCATCTTCCGCTGGGTGCCCTTCTTCATCCTCTGTTTCCCCGTGCCGAAGCTCAAGGGCAAGGGAGGCGGCGGATGACCAGCCCGTTCGGCAAGAGCCTTGCTTTCCCGCCACGCGTCGACGCGTCAGGCCGCATGCTGTGGTCCGAGGGCGAGCGGAACATCCAGGAATCGATCGCGATCATCCTCAGGACCGCCCCCAATGAGCGGGTCGGCCTGCCGCGCTTCGGCGCCGGGCTCACCGCTTTCCTGTTCGAGCCCAACAATGCGGCGACCCATGCCCGCGTCGCGCATGCGATCGACAGCGCGTTGAAGAGCCTGGAACCGCGCATCAAGGTCGACACGGTCGACGTCGTCGCTGACCCCGAGGCGAGCGAGACCGCGATCGCGACCATCACCTATCGCCTCGTCGCGACCGGCTCGACCCAGCGGATCGCGCTCGATGTGCCGCTCGCGGCAGCCGGTTGACGGAGGACAGGACATGCCACTCCCCGCACCCGCCACCGACAACCGCCGCTACCAGGCGCTGGTCGACGAGCTCGTCGCCCGCATTCCATCGCACACGCCTGAATGGACCAATTTCAACGATTCGGATCCAGGCGTCACGCTGATCCAGCTGTTTGCCTATATCACCGAAAGCCTGCTTTACCGGACCAACCAGATTCCCGAGCGCAATCGCGCCAAGTTCCTCCAGCTGCTCGGCGTGCCGCTCGCGCCGGCCCAGGAAGCGCGCGGTCTCGTCGCCTTCGCCAATGGGCGTGGCCCGACTGAATCGCTGGTCGTCCCGCGCGGCACTGAAGTGTTCGCCGGCGCCCTGCCGTTCCGGACCGCCACATCGCTCGACGTGCTGCCGCTCGAGGCGCGCTTCTATGTCCGCCGCCCCATCATCAGCCCGACTCAGGAGCAGCAGGATTATTACGCGCTGCTCTACGCCTCGTACGACAAGCCGGTGCCGCAGACGCTGGCGCTGTACGAGACAGTCGAGGTCGTCGGCGGCGGCGGCGTCGATCTCGCTGAAACCGTTGATCACAGCCTGTGGGTCGCGCTGCTCGGGCGGACCATGGACAATGTTCCGGCAAAGGATCGCGACGGCTGGGACGATCTGCGCAGCAAGCTCGCCGGGCGGACTTTATCACTGGGCATGAAGCCCGATCAGGGCGCCGATCAGATCGTCGCCCGCCCCGGCACGCCGCCGGCGCTCAGCGACGGCCTGCTCCGCTTCGAGCTGCCGAGTCCGGGCCCGATTGCGCTCGATGCCAATGGCAGCCCGATGCCAAGCTATACGCGGGTTGCCGCGCGCGCCGATTTCGATCCGCTGTCTCAGCCCGGCATCATCGAGCTCGCGCTTCCCGCCGCGGCCGGCCTCGATCTCTGGCATCTCGACCCGCTCGAGGCCGGCGTAGGCGACCTGCCCCCCGTCGCCGATGCGCCCGACGTCGCCGCCCGAATCGTCACCTGGCTCAGGATTCGCTCGGGCAGCACCACTGACGTCAAGCTCGATTGGGTCGGGATCAACGCAGCCCAGGTCCGTCAGCAGTTGCTGATCAGCGCCGAGCAGCTCGCTCCCGGCGACAACACGCCCGACCAGGTTCGACAGCTCCGCCAGACGCCGGTGCTCGCGGGGTCGGTGACGCTGACCAGCATCGAGAACAACACGCGCCACGACTGGACAGCGATCGACGATGTCCGCGCCGCCGGTCCCGAAGTCGCGATCCCCGGGGCACCCGACATGGGTGATCCGCTCGCGGTATTTTCCTGCGATGCCGAGGCCGGTACGCTCAGCTTCGGCGACGGTTTCACCGGCCGTCGCCCGAAGCTCGACGAAGCTCTGTACGCCAGTTACGCCTCGACCGCAGGGGCCGCGGGCAATGTCAATGCCGGCGCGCTGAAGGGCGGGTCGATGGTGCCCGAAGGCGTGACAGTAACCAACCCGGTCCCGACCTGGGGTGGTGCCGATGCCGAAAGCGTGGCCGCCGCCGAGACCCAGATTCCGCGTTTCATCACCCACCGCGACCGGCTCGTCACCGCCGAGGATTTCCGCGCCATCACCTGGCGGACGCCGGGGGTTTCGATTGGCCGGATCGAGATACTGCCCGCAGCGCATCCGGACGTCGTGCCCCTGACGATCGGCTCGGCGCCTGGCGCAGTCACGCTGATGGTGATTCCGATCCGTGATCCCGCTCACCCCGACGCCCCGCGCGCCGATCGCCCCTTCCTCAACACGCTCTGCAATTACCTCGATCCGCGTCGTCTCGTGACGACCGAGCTGGTGCTTCGCGGGCCCGATTATGTCGGCATCTGGATCTCGATCGGTATCGAGGTGGCCGGCGGCCGGGCGGTCGCCGAGGTGGTCGAGGCAGTCAAGACTCAGATCAAGGCGTTCCTCAGGCCGCTCCCCGCTCCGGACACGCCCATGCCGCAGCTGCCGATGCTCTACGGGCCTGACATCGACCCGGCGCTGCGCGGCTGGCCGCTTGCCCAGGCGGTTCATGCCCGCAGCCTCCAGGCAGCGGCCGCGCGCGCAGCCGGCGTGGTGTCGGTCGAGGACGTGCTGCTCGCACAAGGATCGGGCGCGGCGGTCGACAGCATCGCTCTGTCCGGGCTTGAGCTTCCCGAGATCCTCGGCCTGTCGGTGGTCGCCGGGTCGCCCCTGTCGCTCGACGCACTGCGTGGCGCCACGACGCCCAGCCAGACTGCCCCGCGCCTGCCGGTCCCCATTTTGGCGGAGACCTGCTGATGAACGTCAACAGCGCCCATTTCCATCTGCTGCTCGGCGACGGCGACTGGGGTGCGTGCACCAGCGTGGGGGCCAAACCGGCAGCGCTCGCGAAAAAATGGAAGTCGCTCCAGCCGGACGACACGATTCCCATCTTCGACGCGAAAAGCCTTCAGCTCACGCTGCAGCCGCTCGAGGAGCCGATTCCGGCGACTCCGGGCGAGCCCCTGTTCACCGCCGCCGATCGCCGCGACGCCGTCGCTGATCGCAACGGCAATCTCTATGTCATCGCCGACGACCGGCTGGGCTTGACGATACGCTCCGCGGGCAGCGGAGTGGTGACATCCTTCTGGCCGCCCGCGCCCCGCCGCCGTCGCCGTGAGACGCGTGCCTTCGCTGATGCGGCGCCCGTCGAGACGGCGCCCCGGATCCTGGCCGGGCTCACGATCACGAGCGACGATTTCCTGATCGTGGGTGCCGGCGGCAGCCTGCTCCGTTTCGATCTGGTCGGTGGCGGCCCGCCCGACCGGGCGCAACTCCCCGACGGCATCGTCGCCGCCGCGCTTGCCCCGGCTGGCGACGGCGGCCTCTGGCTGCTCGACGCGACATCGCCGCGCCTGTTCAGGCTTGATGCCAACCTCTGCATCGAGGCCCGCAGGGTGCCTGGCGAGGCGGCGATCTTCGCGCCCGACGGCATCGATCCGGCACCCGGATTCACCGCCGAACCGGTCACCATCGACACGAGCGTCATCCCCGCGCCCGCCGGGCTCGTCGCGCTGTCCGACGGCGCTGTCATCCTACTCGACGCGCCGGTGAAAACCGCCGCCGGGCTGTTTATTCTCGATCCCGGCGCGAGCGCGATCCGATCGCTGATCAGGCTCGACATTGTCGCCTTCTGCTTCGCCGCCACCGAACCCAAAGGCATGCCAGCCCTGCTGCTCGCGGATACCGACGGCAACCAGGCATGGCGCGTCCAGCTGGTGCAGCGGAACGGTCGCTGGGAGGCGAGTCCGCAATCCGATACGCTGCCGCTGCGCCGCTTCGGTGGGCGCGCGCTGGTGCCGATCCAGGGAAATGTCCATTATGACAGCGGCGCCACCGACCCGATCTGGGTCCAGGTGATCGCGATTCCGCATCGCCGCTACGCCCTGAGCGCCGGCTTCGTCACGCCCGTCCATGACAGCGGCGTCCCGCAATGCGTGTGGGACCGTATCTGGATCGACGGTTGTATCCCGCCCGGCGCCACGGTGCGGGTGGAGGCGCGTGCCGCTGACGATTCCCGGACCTTCGCGACCCAGGCGACGACCGGCTGGATCGCACAGCCGGCTCTCGTCCTCTCGCCGAGCGGTTCGGAGCTGACCGGCAAGCGTGCGATCGCCGCGGTCGCCACCGACCCCCGCAACGGCAAGGGAAGCTGGGGCCTGCTGCTCCAGGGCATTACCGGCCGCTACACCCAGCTCAGGATCACCCTGATCGGCGACGGCCGCATCACGCCGCGGCTGCGCGCGCTCAGGATCTGGTATCCGCGCTTTTCCTATGTCCAGCGCTTCCTCCCTGGCGTCTATCGCGAGGAGCCGGTTTCCGCCTCGTTCCTCGAACGCTTCCTCGCCAATTTCGAGGGGCTGAACACCATGATCGAGGATCGCATCGCCACCGCCGAGGCCTTGTTCGATCCGCGCATCGCGCCAGTGGAAATGCTCGACTGGCTGGCAAGCTGGTACGAAGTCGCGCTCGACCCGGCCTGGGACGAGCGGCGGCGGCGTCTCTTCATCGCGCACGCCGCGGCATTCTTCGGCTGGCGGGGCACGATCCGGGGGCTGCAACTCGCGCTCAAGCTCGCGCTGGACGAGACGATCACCGCAGCTGACTTCACCCTCGACGGCCCCGATTGCACCTGCCCGGGCGCGATCCGCATAGTCGAGGCTTATCGCAACCGCCCCCGATCGCGGCGCTTCCCCAAGGCAACCGATATCCCCGCCCCCGGCATCCGCAGCCTCGATGGCGACTGGCTGCCTGAAGAAGGCGCCGCCGGCCTCTGGGCGCGCTGGCCGGAGGGGCCGGCCCCCGCCGGACGCTTCCCGCTGTTCCCGCTGGCCGGCAAGGAAGCCATCTGGACCGCGCTCGTCCAGCAGCAACTCGGCTTCGTGCCGAGCGTCGGCCAGGCAGAGCGGGCGCGCTGGCAGGCATTCCAGGCCTCGATCGGCATCGCCGCGCCCGAACCCGACCTGCCGGCAGCGACGAGCGACGTCTGGGAACGTTATGCCGCGCTGCCAACGCACGACCGACAGGCATGGCAGGATTTCCTGCGCGCCCGCTATCGCACGATCGACCTGCTCAACGCAGCGCACGACACCCTCTGGAGCGATTTCACGCTCGTGCCGCTTCCCGATCATCTGCCCGCCACCGCGACCGGCGCGCGCGACTGGCTGATGTTCGAAGGCCAGGAGATGCCGATCGACCGCGCCGCGCATCGCTTCAGCGTGCTCCTGCCCCGCACCCGGGTTGATACCGACCCGGACACCGAGGCGACTCAAATCGCCCTCGCCCGCCGCATCGTCGGGCTCGAAAAGCCCGCCCACACCGTGTTCGACGTCCGCTTCTACTGGGCGATGAACCGGGTCGGCGAAGCGCGGCTCGGGCTCGACAGCGCGATCGGCCAGGGCAGCCGCGCACCCGAACTGGTGCCCGCCGCGGTGCTCGGCCGCGCTTATGCCGGCGCCACCTTTATCGGCGGTCCGGCGATCCCGCCCACGGGCAGGAGCCGGATCGCATGCTGACACATCCAACCCAGAAGGGGGAGCGATACCATGGGATGCTGTAGCCCATTTTCGGCGGTGGCGACGGCCTCGACCGCCGACCCCGCCCGCCACGTCAACTTCACCGCCGGCATGGTGCTAGGCGTCGACGATTATCGCCAGGAATTCGCCTATCATTCAGCGCGCGACAAATGGATTGTCCGCGAGTTTCTCGGCTATGGCACGCTCTCCGGCCTTGCGGTCACCGTCGAGGCGGATGCCAACGGCCCCCGCGTCCGCGTCACGCCCGGCGCCGCGGCGGCCCCGAGCGGCCAGCTGATCTGCGTCGGCCGCGAGCAATGCGGTTCCTTCAACCCGTGGCTCGCCCGCAAGGAGATTGCCGACAAGCTGAACGCCCAGGCCGCGCTCCAGGTCGACCATGACCATCTCACCCTCAATCTCTTCCTGACGCTCTGCTATGTCGACTGCGCCGTCGCCGATGTGCCGATCCCCGGCGAGCCGTGCCGCAGCGACGAGAATCTGATGGCGCCGTCACGCATCGCCGACGATTATACGCTGAGCTTCTCCTTCGATCCGCCGCCAATGGCCGAGGCGCTGGCCGGCCCAGCGCTGGATGCGTTCTGGGCTGGCCTGGATATCGCTCCCGCCAACGCCGACACCGCCAAAGCCTTCGCCACCGCGCTCAGTCGCGCCGAGCTGCAGCTCCGGCTCGCGCTCGGCGTCTATCCCGCTGACGCGCCGGCACCGGCGGATGCCGATCTCGGACAGATCAGTATCGCGACCAACGCCGCGCCGCGCTTTCGCGCCGCGCTCAAGGCACTCTGGGTCACGCGTCTCCGCCCGCTGGTCGCTGCCCAACGCTGCGGTACGAGCCCGGTCACCGCGAATGACTGCGTTCTGCTCGCCCGGCTGACCGTTCCCGTCGTTCGCGTCTCCACCCATTGGGAAGTCGCGGCGCCCCCCGTCGACCAGCCGACTGCGGTAACGCTGGACGAAACCGATCGGCCGGTACTCCTGCCCGCAGCGCTCGCGCAATCGACCTTCGGGGCTACGGTAAACGACGATTCGAGCGGCCAGACCATCGCCTTCATGAGCGCGGCCGGGAATATCCTGCCGCCGATCCGCATCGCGGTGGTGCGCTCGGATACGGCGATCTCGGTCAAGGTCCCGCCCGCCAACGCAGCGAGCCTCGGCAAGGAGCTCACGGTCAAGGCCGGCGGCGCCGGCGTGATCACGCTCACCACCCCAGCCTCGACCACGATCGACGGCGCCAACACTCTTGACCTCAAGGTACGCGGCGCGGTGTCTCTGGTCTCGGATGGCGCCAACACCTGGCACGTCACCGGACTGGTTCAATGAGCGCGTCCGGCGATTTCATCGATCTCGAACAGCCGGTCAGCGATGGCGGCATCGAGAGCGTCAACTTCTTCAACGGCCGGTTGCTGACCGGTGGCGACATGTCCCGAGAGCAGCGCGCGCGCCGCGATTCGGAGGCGCGGTTCGGTGAGGCGCTCGGCGACGGCATCGCCTTCGGCCTCGACGTCTCCGCCCAGCCGCCCGATGCCAATGACACCCTGCCGAGCATCCTCGTCCAGCCCGGCCTTGCGGTCAGCCGCACCGGGCAGTTGCTCCGCCTGAACCAGCCCGAGCGGATCCGCCTGTCGCGGACTGATTCCACCAGCTTCGCGACGTCGGGCTGCGCCTTTGACGATTGCGTGCCGCTCGCTGGCGGCACCTATGTCGCCGGCGAAGGTCTGTATCTGCTCACCATCGCGCCGGCCGAACTCGCCGCGGGCCGCGCCCCGACCAACGGCTCGGGCGCGACGGGAACGCCATGCGATATCGATCGCCGGATCGACGGCGTCCGCTTCCGCCTGATCGAAATCCCCTCTTCGCTCTATGCCGACCTTCCCGTCACCGCGCCGGACTTCCGGAACCAGATCGCCTATCGCTGCTTCGGCCCGGGCGTGCTTGTTGACTGGTCGACCAACCTGCTCGCAAGCGGCGCGCGCGTCGACGGGTTGCTCGACAGGATGGCCGGCTATGGCTTCGCGGTCCAGGAAGTCCCGCTTGCACTGATCGGCTTTCAGGGCGCCGCTGACCTGACGCTGCTCGATGCCTGGTCGGTCCGCCGCCCGCTCGCCCTCGCCGATCCACCCGGCCCCTTCCGCAGCGCCACCGCGCCGCGCCGCATCGCCACTGGCCGGGCGATGCTCGCCCAGTTCCAGGCCCAGCTCGACGAGCTGGTTGCCGCCAACACCCCCGGGCTCAAGGCGCGGACTTATTTCCCCAATCTACCCCCGGTCGGCGTGCTGCCGCGCATGACGCCCGATCAGGGCAAGGATTTCTTCGGCGGGATGGAGATACGTGGGCCGGTCCATATCAACAGCGCGACGGTCGAGCTGCTGATCCGCGAGAGCCTTGCCTTCCCCGCGATCCGCTCGGCCGACATCGAGATCGTCTGGCTCTACGCGGTCGCAGAGAACCTGATCGCCGGCACCAAGGCGATGGCGGACGGCACCAGGGTCGACCCCTATCTCGTCTTCGCCTCGGCGAACCTCGCCTATCGCGGCGACGCCCGCTTCAACCTGCATCGCTGGAACTACGCCAACTACGCGCTCGGCGGTGGCTGAGCCTCCGCCGGAAAGGATCGCAAGACCATGGTTCAGACCACCGCCACCGACCCCGGCACGATCGCTGTCCCGATGTCGAGCATCCTCGACGCGCTCGAAGGCGTGCTCACCGACGAAGAGCGGACCGCGCTCTACGAGCAGCTGGTCGGCCTGCGACCGTCCACCGTCGCCCCCGGCGACCTGATCACCGCCGAATTGTTCAACCAGGTCAGGAGCGACATCAATGATCTCGTGCGTCGCGTGACCCTGCTCGAAAGCGCAAGCAACACGACGCCCAAGCTCCCGATCATCCACCAGATCGTCCCGCAGATCGTCCATTCGGGCGATCAGCTCATGGTGCTCGGCGAGAATCTCAATCCGGAGCTGCTCAACCGCATTCAGGTGAATGATACGCCGGTGGCGATCGCCGACCTCCTGACCGGCAGCGGACCGACCCAGTTGATCTTCGCTGCGCCCGGCATCATCGGGCTGCCGCCTGCAGGTACCGTGGTGATCCTGACGATTTCCAATGCAGCCGGCAGCGCCCAAGCCACCTACACGCAGCTGCCCGGCATTTCGTCGAATATTTCGGTGAATGTCGGCTTCGTTCCCAAATCCTTCACTCCCAACCAAAGTCTCGCGCCGACCACTGATTACGCCTTCACCTACGAGCTGCAGATCCACAGCTCGCAGGACGAGACCTTCCAGCTCGTTCCGCACATCGAGGGGGGCTGGACCGCGACAGTCAAGGACACCGACCAGATTCCGGCCACCGCGGCTTCCGCCGTCAACGGCCTTACCGTGCAGAAGGTGATAACGGTCCACACCCCCGCCAACGGTGGCGGTGCCGGCAATCTGGTGCTCGAGCTCAAGGGGACCAAGTTCCCAGGCTTCACCCAGAGCTCGCAGCCCTTGCCGCTCGCGCTCGGCACCAAGCCGGTGCTGCCGAGCGACCAGATCCAGTTCATCAATACCGACGTGCTCGGGCCACATGCCTGGGCGAACAATGTCATCAAGATCTTCTCGGGGGCGCCGACCATGCAGAATGGCGCCACGGCCACCGTCAATATCAGCACGATGTTCGCCGCGACGGGCAGCTATACGATCGACAGTCTGACAGTCGCGCCGGGAACGGACTGGCAGATCAGCAGCAGCCCGCAAAGCCCGTTCACCGTTTCCGACATCAATTTCCCGACGATGCTCTCGTTCATCATCAAGCCGCTCAAGACCAGCCTCGACGGCAAGACCTTCATCTCGGCCGATGGCACGTTCAGCTTCACCGTCAACGGCCCCGGCGGCGCCACGCAGAAATTCACCGCCGCCCTGCAGGTCCGGTCGGCGTGAGCCGGCCCACCGCAACCCATCGTCAGATGCTTTCTCAAGGAGAATGACCATGACCCGTTATTCAAGCACATTAAGGCGCCTCGCCGTCAGCGGCAGCGCCTTGACCGCGCTGCTGATGCTCGAAGGATGCCCCGGCGCCAGCCTCTATAATGCACGCGAGCTCATCGGCTTCCCCACCACTGCGCTCGGGATGGGGACGCCCAATGGCGTGGCGGACGATGCTGGCTGGACCAATGGCTTCACCAAGTTCCTGGAAGACGGATCGTCATCGCCGGCAGCCTTTATGCGCGGGGTGGCCGACGCGAACCACGTCTATCTCTATGTCGAAGCCGAAGATTCGAAGTTCGACAGTGACGACGCGGTCATCGTGGCGTTCAACCCCACCGGCGACAACAACAAGTTCATGCGGCTGCACATCTATCCGTGCCGGCTGTCGGGTGGCGGCGTCTGTCCGGATACAGGAGCGGTCCCTGATACGAACCTCACTCCCTCGGTCGAATTCGAAACCGGAACGCTCAATGCGGGTGCCGTCACCTGGGGCGCGAAGAGCCAGTCGCCGGCGGGCGTGGTGGTACGCTCTGCCACGGCGCCAAACCATGTCGCCGGCCGCTGGTCAGTCGAAATCCAGCTCGACCGTTCGACCTACCCGTTCCTTGCCAAGGGCACCTTCGGCATGTTCGTCGATGCGATCTCCGTCAACCCGGGCGGGTTCGGCATGTCCGCCTCAGCCGTGCAATATAGCTGGCCGCTCGGGAGCTTCGTCGGCGCCAACGCCAGTGACCCACCGGCGCAGGTAGCGATCGACACGGCAGCGCTGCCGCTGCCGCGCTGGGGCACCGCAACGCTGGATACTGCCACGCTCGGCACCGGCCTGCAGATCACCGGCTTCGAGACCACCGGTGCCGACCCGAGCCTGATCTCGCTGACCCAGCCCAACGAGTTCATCGCGACTCTCGCCAATTCCCCTGACGGCAGCGGCGGCCCCGACCTGACCAACGCAACCGCCGACTTCCAGATCAACAATATCGGCCTTCATCCCGACTGGACCTGGACCGGGATTCCGCCGACGCCGATCCCGAACACGCCGCAAACCATTCATCCCCAGGAATATGTCTCCTTTTCCTCGGGCGAATGGCAGCTTGCCACGACCGGCAACTGGCAGGGATCGGGCAAGACGGAACAGCAATTCTTCACTGACAATCCGCACCAGTGCATCATGGTCAACGCGCATAATCTGGGCTTCACGACCTCGCGCCAGTACAACATGAATTTCGTCTCGGTGAACTCGCCGTTCGACATGAAGCCCGAGATCGCGATGAGCGCCTGGCGCAAGAATTTCCCCCAGGCGACCGGCGTCACGCTGCGCGAGGAGTTCTTCAACGCGCCCGATGGCTTCACCTGGCAGACCACGCTTGGCGGCGCCGAACCCGCGGGGCCGCATAGCTGGCTGCTCCGCTCTTTCGACAAGCCAGTCCTGCATCTCAAGCAATCGGTGCTCGTCGACGAAAAGCTCACCCTGCCGAGCACCAGCTACCCGCTCGACGCGGTCTCCCTGTCGCAGGGCAAGACCTTCGATCTCGACGTCAAGCCAGGCACGGTCACGACCCTGCTCGCTGACGGCCAGGCCATGTTGAGGGGACGCCCGGTGAGCGCGGGCGGTATCGGGGACCAGGCGGCCAGGCGGCTCCAGATCGAAACCAGGCATGTTCCCGACAGCCTGCGCGGCGGCCGGGGAATCCAGACCGGCGCGCTGGTCGGCTCGTTCGACGGGTTCAAGAGCCAGTTCGCGATCGGCAACGGTACGACCTTCTATGTGCCAGCCGACGCCGGCAAGCTCTCGGTCCGCTTTGCGACCAGGGTGCCGTTCGACAAGGGCGCCTTCACGCTCCAGTCGATCGCGACCGCGCCGACGCCGTTCTCCGTCAACGGCGCCAATCTGGACAGGCTGCGCAATGCCCGTCTGCCGATCCTGCTGCCGGTCGGCAACAACCTGCCGATCCATATTGTCCGCGGCTCGCTTGCCGTCGGCAAGGTGATCGTGATCGGCGGCCACTCCTATCCTGTCGGCGTGCCGATGGGCAGCTATGGCTCGATCATCCGGCACGTGCGCGATGGCTCGGGCGTGCCCGGCCAGCCGGGCGGCCCCAGCGGTCCGGGGACGCCCAACGTGCCAGGCACGGTGGTGACCGGCACCACGGTCGTCCCGAAGGGTGGCTCGCCGACGGCGCTGCACAACACCGTGACGCCGATCAAGCCCAGATAGGCGATGCTCCCGTCGCGTCCCCAGGCCGGCGCCGACCTCGCCGTCCACCGTGCCCGCGCCACCGGGTGGCGCGGCACACGAGCCGAGGTCGCGCGCTGGCTTGAGGACGTGCCGGTCGCTTCGCTGGGCCTCGACCCGGAGGAACTGCTCTATCTCCCCCGACTGCGGGTTCGCGTCCCGGCGCATCAGGGTCCTGGCCCGGGCCGGATGCCGGAGCGGATCATCGCCGAGTTGCGCGCGCTGCTCGCCGGGGCGGATAGCGGCTGGGGCGCTGGCTTCTCGCCAGATCGCGCCTATCGATTCACCAGCCGGGGCCGCTATTTCGCCTGGCTGGTCGCGCTGCTGATAAAGGACGGCTCGGCCCCCGCCCTCGGCGCCTTCAGCGCTGCCACCGGTACTGTGTCGCTCCGACGGTGGCAGCGTAGCGCCGTCCTGCCCGACGGCGCCGCTTTCGTTGCCACGATCGGGCGGCTGGCGGAGATCGGCTGTGCCGCGCGCTGGATCGAGCGCTTCGATCCGGCCGATGCGGCGCTTGCCCGTTCCGGGCTCGAGCAAAGCTTCGGGCTTCGCCTCGATACGCCCGCCGCGCCAGCCGCGCGCGGCACGGCAGGCCGGCCGAGCGTGCGGCCGGATCCCATAGCGGACAGGCCGTTGACCGAGGCGATCACGCAGCTCGTGGCGCAAGGCAATGAGTGGCACGCGCTTCCCCCTTCCGGCAAGGCGCTGCTGCTCGCGGCGATCGTGCTGGCGCGCGCCCCGTCGCGGTCTCCCGCCCAGGCCGCTGCGCTGGCGGTGCTGCTCCCAATGGCGTGCGAGCCGCGGGAGGAGCGATCCCCGCATCCGCTTCTGGCACCCCGCCGACCACCAGTCTCCCACCATGAGCCGTGCCGCGCAGGCACCGTTTCGCAATCGGAAAGCGATGAACCAAGGCGGGGCGACCGCCGGCTGACCGCCAGCCCGCAGGCGCGCGCCACTCGTGTCGCGCCGCCGGTTGCGCCGCCGGACGGCACAGCGACATGTACCGGTCCGGCGATCGGCCCGAACACCGGTATCCATGTTCCCTTGTCCGCATCGCCTTCGCCGCGCTTCGAGCGCGCAGCGCCCGGCCGTTCCGTGGGAGTGCCCTTTCTCGCGCCAGATGCGCAGTTCAGGACCGGCTATGGCGGCCTGCTCTTCCTGCTCAACGCCTTTGTCGCGCTGGGCCTCTACCCCGATTTCTCCGCGCCGACGGGTGCGCGGCTCAATCCCTCGCCGCTCTGGCTCGCCGACCGGATCGGCCGCTACTGGTTCGGCATATCCTATCGCCGCGATCCGCTGGCTGGCTGGATCGCCGGCCACGCAGCGTCCGGACGCCTGCCCCGCCTTTGGCAGGCCGAACCCGACTGGCTGACGGACTTCGCCACCATCGTCCCGCCGCGCCGCGTGTGCTGGCGCGGGCGCGTCACCGTCTGGCATCCCGCGGGCTTTCCGCTCGCTGACGAACGGAAAAGCGGGCGCTCGCTGCGCGCCTTCGCTGGCTTCCGCCAACCGCGAAGCGGCCGTGCGTCGCTTGCCCGCCGCCTGCCATCGGGCTCGTCCGATCGCTGGGCCGCCTGCCTGGCCTGCTATCTCGACGCGCGCCTTCGCCTCCTTAGCGGCGCCGGCCTCTCGCTCCTCGCCCAGCCCGCCCGGATCCGAACCCGCGACCTCGACCTGACCGCGACCTTCGCCCTCGATCACCACCCGATCGGCCTGCGCATCGCGGGGCTCGATCGCGACCCGGGCTGGAGCCCGGCCGAGGGGCGCGCCATCGCCTTCGTCTTCGAATGATCGGCCGGCCGCCTTTCGTCGCTGTGCCCCGTGGTGCTGCGAGCCATTTCCGGCTGACGCTGTTTGCGACCGTCCTGCGCCTCGCCGAGCTGTGTGCGCCCGGCGAGCAGCCTGCCTTCCTGGCCGATTATCTCGACGAATGTGCGATGCTCTGGGGCACGCCCAGGCCGCCCGATGCCGCGACATGGAACAGCGCGGTCGATCGCTGGGCGTCGGACCAGCCTGATCTCCCCTTCGCCCGGCTCGCCTCCGGTTTCCCTGCCCTTCATCGCCAGCTTCTCGCCACGATTGCGCTGATCGAGGAGGATCCGCGCTTCGCCAGCCTGATCGAACCCGAGGGCGGCTTCGCGACGCTTGGTGGCCTGACCGCACTCTGGCGCGAAGCGGTTCCCCTGCGCGACGGCAGCGCTGTCCGCGATCTGCTGCTCGAAATGGTCGCCGCCGGCGTGGTCACCGTCGCCAATGCCGAGGCGGCGCGGATCGAGTGGCAATTGCGCCTTTCGCATCCGATCCACGATCTGTTGTCGGGCGCAATTCCCCGGCTCGACGGCGCGATCTTCGAACCCTGCGCCATCTTGCCCGAGCCGAGCGGCTGGATCGGCGAGGGCGATCCGGCGGCGCTTGCGGCGATGCTGACGGCCAACCGGGCCGCCCTCCTGCTGGTGCGTGGCCCGCGCAACAACGGCCGCAAGACGTTGCTGCGCGCCGCCGCGCGCGCGGCCGGGCTGAACGTGCTTGCCCTCGCGCCGGCCACGATTGCTGATCCGACACGCTGGCGCACTGCCGGCGCGCTTGCGCATGCCGGGAATGCGCTTGTCCTTGTCGAACTGGAAACCGGACCGGCCGAAACCGTCGACCTGCCGCAACACCCGCTGTTCGCCGGGCCGATCGGCGTCGTCACCGGGATGACCGGCGGCGTTCGCGCGCCAGGCGCATTGCCGACGATCGGCTTGCATCTCGCCATCCCCGATGCGGCGCTCCGTGAAGCCCATTGGCGCAGCGTCGGCTTCACCCCCCTCGCCGAGTCGCTCGGTACGCTGTCGCTGACCTCGGGCAATATCCGCCGCGCCGCCGTCGGCGCCGCGAGCCGCGCCGCGCTGGCCGGCCGGGCCGTGCCCGGGCAGAGCGATGTGATGCGCGCGCTCCGCGACCTGCGCGATGCCGGGCTCGACGCGCTCGCGACGCCGATCGACCTGACCGCGCCACCCGAGCCGCTCCACCTCGATATCGGCGACCAGACGGAGTTCGATGCACTGCTGCTGCGCTGCCGTCACCGCGAGCAGCTCGGCGATCCGGGCGGCGGGCGAGGCGTGCGCGCGCTGTTCGCCGGGCCGAGCGGTACCGGCAAGACGCTGGCCGCGCGCCACATCGCCGCCGCGCTCGACAAGGATCTTTACCGGATCGATCTTTCCGCCACGGTCAGCAAGTTCATCGGCGAAACCGAGAAGAGCCTCGAGCGCGCGCTGTCGGCGGCTGAATCGCTCAACATCGTGCTGCTGCTCGACGAGGGCGATGCGCTGATGGCACGGCGCACCGACGTCTCGAGCTCGAACGACCGCTATGCCAATCTCGAGACCAATTTTCTGCTGCAGCGGATCGAATCCTTCGACGGAATCCTGCTTGTCACCAGCAACGACGCCGATCGCATCGACCCGGCTTTCTCGCGCCGGATGGACGCGGTCCTCGCTTTCCGTCCCCCCGACGAGATCCGCCGCCACGGCATATTGCGCCAGCTGCTCGGCGAGCACCGCGTGTCGCCCGGGCTGCTCCAGGACATTGCGTGTCGCTGCGCCCTGAGCGGCGGGCAACTGCGCAACATCGCGCTCCACGCCCGCCTGCTCGCGCTCGATACCGGCGCGCCGATCAGCGACATCGAGCTCCGCCAGGCGGTCGTGCGCGAATATCGCAAGACCGGCGATTACTGCCCGCTCAAGCTCCCGTTGCTGGCGGTGGGCTGAGCCATGGCCGAGGGCGCGCGCGAGGCAAAGGCTAAGGAGCCGGTACGCAGCGTCACCTCCAATGTGCGGGCGCGCGAACCAGCGCGCGCCTCGATCGCCCGGGCACCGATGGACGGCCGCCGATCGATCCTGTTGTCGCCAAGGACGATCCAGCCGTCGCTCCGCATCTCCTCGCCGAGCGATGCGGCCGAGCTGGAGGCTGACCGGGTCGCCAAGGCAGTGGTGTCGGCGCCCGATCCGGCGCCCACCGCAACCCAGCGCAGCCCGCCCGGCCTGGACCGCGCACCCACGCCGGCTGCGAGCAAGAAAGCGCCCGGCGCAGATCCCGCGGTCGAGGCGAAGGTCCGCAAGGCGGCAACCGGCGGTGCAGCGCTGCCGGCCAAGACGCGTGGCCTGCTCGAACCCCGCTTCCGCGCCAATTTCGCCGGCGTCCGCATCCATACCGACAAGAATGCGAGCAGCCTCGCCACGCAATTGGGCGCGCGCGCCTTTACCTTCGGCAGCCATATCTTCTTCAACGACAGCCAGTACGACCCCAACAGCAAGGGCGGCCTCGAGCTGCTCGCGCACGAACTCACCCACACCATCCAGCAGGGTGAGGCGATCCAGCGCAAGGCGATCGACCCGGGCGAGACCAGAGTCACCGAGCGCACCCCGCAACAGGCGAGCCGCCTCGGCCTGAGCGACGCACTCGATTTCTTCGCCGACGCCGCCAACGCGATCCCCGGCTATCGAATGTTCACCATATTGATCGGGGTCAACCCGATCAACATGAGCGCAGTCGAGGCGAGCGCCGCCAATATCCTCCGCGCGATCGTCGAGTTCCTGCCCGGCGGCAACATCATCACGCGCGTGCTCGACAGCTACGGCATCTTCGACAAGGTCGGCGGATGGATCGAAGGCCAGCTCAAGTCGCTCGGCATTACGGCCTCCGCGATCAAGGCAGCGCTCAAGGCCTTCCTCGATTCACTCGGCTGGCGCGACATCTTCGATCTCGGTGGCGTGTGGAATCGCGCCAAGGCGATCTTTACTGACCCGATCACCCGGATCATCGCCTTCGCGAAATCGCTATTCAGCGAAATCCTGCGCATGGTCCGCGAGGCAGTCCTCAAGCCGCTCGCGGCGCTCGCCGAGGGAACGGCCGGCTATCCGCTGCTCAAGGCAGTGCTCGGCTTCGATCCGGTGACGGGCGAGGCGGTGCCGCGCACAGCGGACACGATCATCGGCGGCTTCATGACGATGATCGGCCAGGAGGAGCTCTGGCAGAACATCAAGAAGGCCAACGCTATCTCCCGCGCCTGGGCCTGGTTCCAGGGCGCGCTGGGCGGGCTGATGGCGCTCGTCCGCAGCATTCCCGGCCGCTTCATGGCGGCGCTCAAAGGCCTCGAGATCATGGACTTCGTCGTCCTGCCCTCGGCCTTCGTCAAGCTCGCCAAGACCTTCGGCAGTTTCCTCGTCGATTTCGGCAAATGGGCGCTCGGCACCGTCTTCGACCTGGCCAAGATCATCATCGAGGTCGTCGCGCCCGGCGTGATGCCGTACATCGCCAAGGCGGGTGCTGCCTTCAACACGATCGTGCGCGATCCGGTCCGCTTCGTGCAGACCCTGGTCCGCGCCGCCGTGCAGGGCTTCAAGCAGTTCGCGGCCAATTTCCTCACACATTTGAAAGCCTCGCTGATCGGCTGGCTGACGGGTGCGCTGGGCGGCGCGGGCATCTATATCCCGCAGGGCTTCTCGCTGATGGAGATCGTCAAGTTCGTCCTGTCGGTGATGGGGCTGACCTGGGCTAACATCCGCGCCAAGCTGGTCAAGGCGACCAATGAAACCACCGTCAAGGTGCTCGAAACCGGCTTCGACATCGTCAAGACGCTCGTCACCCAAGGCCCGGCGGCGGCATGGCAGAAGATCGTCGAGACGCTGACCAACCTGAAGCAGATGGCGATCGACGCGATCATGGATTTCGTGAAATCCAAGGTGGTCAGCGCCGCCGTTACCAAGCTCCTGTCGATGCTGTCACCGGCGGGCGCGCTGATCCAGGCGATCATCGCGATCTACAATACGGTGATGTTCTTCGTCGAGCGGATCAAGCAGATCGCGGCGGTCGCGGCGAGCTTCATCGATTCGATCGCGACCATCGCGGCGGGCAATATCGGCCCCGCCGCCAACCGCGTCGAGCAGACCATGGCCGGTCTCCTCACCCTGGTGATCAGCTTCCTCGCCCGCATCGCCGGGCTCGGCAAGGTCAGCGACGCGGTGGTCGGCCTGATCAACAAGATCCGCGCACCGATCGACAAGGCGCTCGACAAGGTCGTGGACTGGATCGTGGCGACCGCGAAGAAACTGGGCAAGATGGCCAAGGAGGGTGCCGCCGCGATCTTTGACTGGTGGAAGGAGAAACTCGGCTTCTCCAACGCGGATGGCGAGAGCCACACGCTGCAATTCATCGGCACCGGCGACAGTGCCAAGATGGGCATCGCCACGACCCTGACGCCGGTCGCCACCTATCTCGCCAACCATCCCGACAAGGGCAAGCCGGTCTGGAACACAGCGAACTCGGTGTTCAGCGCGGCAACGCAGGTAATCTATTCGCCTGCCGCGAAAACCCAGGCGGAAAAGGACCGCCGCGCCGCGATCAAGGCCGAGCTCGCCAAGGTGAGCGCGGCCTTCGCCAAGCTCTCGGGAGCTCCGCCCGACGCGTCCGACTATGGCACCAACACCCCACCGACCTATGGCAATCCCTGCAAGGTCGACGTCATCATTGGCGCGCCCCTTACCGGCAGCATCACGGGCGCTTGGCCGGTGAACATGAAAGGCTACAAGGAAATCTACGATGCCGGCCTGACTACTGCGACCGACCGCTGGGTCCAGATGCACATCATTTCCGAAAAGCTCGGCGGCGACGGGACGAACTTTGCGAACCTCGTTCCGGCTCCCAACAGCGTGAACACCGGCCCGTTCCGGAGCTTCGAACATGCGATCGGCCCGCTCGCCAAGGCGAAATCGGGCGCGATCAAGAACCGCGTCTGGGTCGAGGTGTCGGTGAGCGGGTCGAAGACGGCCGCCACTGGCGTTTCGGGCAAGGCCGGCCTGTGGTTGTGGAAGGGGAAGAAGGCCTCGCCGAAATGGATGAAATCGGAGACCGCTTCCTTCACCGCCAGCGCGGGCATTCCGAAGCCGCAGCTCGGCGCGAAGCGGAAGCTGGTCCTCAATTTTACCTCGGGGACGGAAATGACCAAGGATTTCGGGATCAGCTCGGCAACCGCGACGCTCGTCAAGCAGGGCAGGCCTTATGCGTCGGTTGCCGCGTTCAAGGCGACGATGCTCGCAAACGGCGCCACCATCGGGCAGATCAATGCAGTATTGGCAAGAGGACCCGCACTCAATGGACCATGATCCGGATTGGCAGCGCCTGGTTTCCCGACTGAAGGCCGCGAAGACCGTCAAGGTCGTCCAATATGAGGTCGGCGACCCGATCACCAAGGACGATCGCGAGATCCTCAAGGTGATGGAGGCGGTGCCGCCACCGCCGCCAGTGATGCGCCTGCTCGAAAAGGCCAACGGCCTGAAACTGCTCTGGAACGGTTCGCCCGGCGGGCACGCGGTCCAGGGTTCGATCAATATCCTGCCGCTGGTCCAGTCGGCGCTGCGCGCCGGCGCGACGGAGGAGAGCGCGCCGCTCGAAGGCGTACTCTGGAACGACGAATATGCGCCGGCCATCAAGAAGCAATTGCAGGAGATGGCGATATTCGAGGCGCTGGCTGGACGATCAGCTCATCTGACCTACCGGGTCGGCGACAAGGACGCCCGGCTGTTCCTGGTCGATGACGACCGGATCGAGGCGCTTGTCCCCGATTTCGTCACGGTCATCGGCCTTATCGAACGCTTCGGGGGAGCTGACGGGCTGCGCGAGCATCTCGTTCATGCCGACTGGAAAGATCGGCTGGCGAAGGACGAAACGCTCCAGGCCATTGCGGCGCTCTGACCGGTCACCTTTCAGCGCGGAGCAAAGGACCGCTCTCGAATTTCGGCAGCGCCACCATGGCGCATGCTGCGCGATCCGGTTTAGGTACCATCCGACACGCAGATGGATGGAGACCTGATTCATGCCCGGTTTGATTGCACGCGCGGGCATCCTCGCGGCCCTTTGGGCCTCTCTCGCGGGCGCATCGGACCCGGCCTACACGCCCCGCGAAACCTTTGCGCCGCTCGATCTCGGCCAGCCCGCGAGTGGCGTTCGCACCGCGAGCGGCGTGCCGGGGCCGCGCTACTGGCAGAACCGCGCCGATTACGCGATCCACGCGACGCTTGATCCCGCAGCGAAGACGATCACCGGCAGCGTCCAGATCAGCTATGCCAATAACAGCCCCGACGCGCTCGACGTGCTGTGGCTCCAGCTCGAGCAGAATATCTACCGCGCGGACTCACGTGGCGCACTGTCTCAGGGACAGCGAAAAGGCCGCGGCGGGGGCACGACCGACGGCATGACGATCGACTCGGCCGAAGTGCAGATCGCCGGCAAGGCCTTCCCCGTCGCGCCGCTGATCAGCGACACGCGCGCGCAGCTCGCGCTCCCCACCCCGATTGCGCCCGGCGGCAAGGCAATCGTCACGCTCCATTATCATTATACGGTGCCCGGCCTGTTCGGCGGCCGCACCGCCTGGGGCAAGAGCCGCGACGGCGAGATCTACGACCTCGCTCAATGGTATCCGCGCATGGCGGTCTATGACGATATCCGCGGCTGGGATCCGCTCCCCTATCTCGCCCAGGAATTCTACCTCGACTATGGCAATTTCGATTATTGGGTGACGGTCCCCTCCGACATGCTCGTCGCCGGCTCGGGCGCGTTGATGAACCCGGCCGAAGTCCTCACCAAGACCCAACTCGCCCGCTTCGCCCGAGCCCGTACCAGCGATGCGACGGTCGCGATCCGCGCCCCGAGCGAGATCGCCGACCCAACGACCCGCCCGAAGCAGGGCGGCATGCTCACCTGGCATTTCCGGATGGAGAACACCCGCGACGTGGCGTGGAGCGCGTCAAGCGTGTTCGCCTGGGATGCAGCCCGCATCAACCTGCCCGGTGGCAAAACCTCGATGGCGATGTCCTTCTACCCGGCCGAGAGCCAGGGCAAGGAACGCTGGGGCCGCTCGACCGAATATATGAAGGATGCGGTCGAGCGGATGTCGGCGAAGTGGTTCCCCTATCCCTGGCCGGCCGCGATCAACATCGCAGGCCCCGCGACCGGCATGGAATATCCCGGCATCGTGTTCGACGGCATTGACGATGCCGGCAAGACGCTGTTCTGGATCAGCGCGCACGAGATCGGCCATAGCTGGTTTCCGATGATCGTCGGCTTCGACGAGCGCCGCCATGCCTGGATGGACGAGGGCTTCAACACCTTCATCGACGTGTATGAATCGGACGAGTTCAACAGGGGCGAGTACGCCCCGAAGCGCGATTCCGAATATGCGCAGGGCGGCGGCAATCCGGTCGACGAAATCCTGCCCGTGCTCGCCGATCCCCAGGCCCCGCCGATCCTGTCGCGCGCCGACACCGTCACCGAGAAATACCGCCACCCGGTCACCTATTTCAAATCAGCGCTCGGGCTTGTGCTGCTGCGCGAACAGATCCTGGGGACCCAGCGCTTCGACCATGCCTTTCGCCGCTTCATCGCCGCATGGGCATTCAAGCACCCCAAGCCGGCCGACTTCTTTCGCGCGATGGAAAGCGATTCGGGTGAGGATCTCAGCTATTGGTGGCGCGGCTGGTATTACAACAACTGGCAGCTCGACCTCGCCGTGACGAAGATCGCGCCGGCCGCGGCGGACGATCCGGCCAAGGGCGCGCTGGTGACCGTAGAATCGCGCGACAGGCTGGTGATGCCCGCCACGTTGCGGGTTGGCTTCGCCGATGGCAGCACACACGATATCAGGCTGCCCGCCGAGACCTGGATCCGCCAGGGGTCGGTCACGATCGGCGTGGACGGGCCCGGCAAGGTGGTGAAGGCGGTGATCGATCCCGATCATCGCCTGCCCGATCGCGACCGGAGCAACAACGAGGCGACTGCGCCCTAAGGTCGCCCCCTTCCCGAACCTCCCGTTTTCACCCTTGCAATCAATTATCATATTTATCTGGACGACGGAAACGCCGGGCATTACCGTTCGCAACAGGTCATCTCCGGGAAAAGCGCGGTGCAACGCGCTTGCGGGAGCAGGGCATTGGGGAGATTTTCGTGTCTGATCGCAAGCTTCGCGCCGTGAAGAAGGCTATGCTGGCGACCACGCTCGCTTTGTCCTGTTCGAGCATGGCGCTGGCCGCGACTGTCGAGAAGGTCCCGCACGGCGTGATCGTCACGCCCGACAGCGGCCCGGCCAAGCGAGTCCGCGTGCTCGCCTATGACGATCGCAGCTTCCGGGTGACGGCGGTGCCCGATGCGAGCCTCGACCTGCCCGCCAGCCTGATGGTGATCGAGCAGCCGCACGGCGATGTCACCGTCAGCCAGGCCAAGGGGATCGTCACCGTCAAGGCCCCGAAGGCCACCGCCGAGATCCGCCTGTCCGACGGCCATGTCCAGTTCCGCGACGCGGCCGGCAAGATCGTCCTGAACGAGGCGGCGCGCGGCGCCTTCACCCCCGTCTCGCTCGACGGCAAGCCGTATCTGGCGACCCGCCAGCAGTTCAACCGCGGCACCGACGAAGGCTTTTACGGCCTGGGCCAGCACCAGAACCGGCAGATGAATTACAATGGCGAGGACGTCGAACTCGCCCAGCACAATATGGACATCGCCATCCCCTTCGTCGTCTCGACGAGGAACTACGGGCTGCTGTGGGACAACAACGCGATCACCCGCTTCGGCAACCCCAAGCCCTATGCGCTGGCCGGCACCGACATGAAGGTCATTAGCGACGGCAAGCCAGGCTGGAAGGCAGCCTATTATCTCGGCGACACGCTCGCCGTCACCCGGACCGAACCGACCATCGACTATCAGTTCATCCGCGACCAGGCGAAATGGCCCGCCGCGGCCAAGGCCAGGACGGTCGCCTCCGCCGACAGCGGCCAGAACACCGCGGGCGTCGCCACCCAGGCCCAGCATGTCGTCTGGACCGGATCGATCACCCCCGATGCGAGCGGCACCCACAAGTTCCGGCTCTATTCGTCGAGCTATGTGAAGGTCTTCGCCGACGGCAAGCTGGTGCTCGAGCGCTGGCGCCAGAACTGGAACCCCTGGTTCCATAATTTCGAACTGCCGATGACGGCGGGCAAGCCGGTCGCCATCCGCGTCGAATGGGAGCCCAACGCGGGCTATATCGCCTTCTTCCACAACGACCCCCTGCCCGCCCCGGACCGCCACTCGCTGTGGATGTCGTCCGAAGCAGGCAAGGCGACCGATTACTACTTCGTCGGCGGCGCCAGCATGGACGATGTCATCGCCGGCTATCGCGGCCTGACCGGCAAGGCGGCGATGATGCCCGAATGGGCCTATGGCTTCTGGCAGAGCCGCCAGCGCTACGAAACCCAGGAGCAGTTGCTCAGCGTCGTCCGCGAATATCGCAAGCGCCGCATCCCGCTCGACAATATCGTCGAGGACTGGTTCTACTGGCCCGAGGACCAATGGGGCAGCCACGACTTCGACAAGGCCCGCTTTCCCGACCCACAAGCGATGGTCGACGAGGTCCATGGGCTCGATGCCAACATCATGATCTCGGTCTGGCCGAAATTCTATCCGAACACCGCCAATGCGAAGGAGCTCGACGCCAAGGGCTTCCTCTATCGGGGCAATCTCGACGCCCACCGCAAGGACTGGGTCGGACCGGGCTATGAGAACACCGATTACGACCCCTATGCCCCCGAGGCGCGGCAGATCTACTTCCGGCAGATCCGCGACAAGCTGGTGAAATACGGCTTCGACGCCTGGTGGCTCGACGCGACCGAGCCCGACATCCATTCGAACCTCTCGATCGAAGAGCGGACGGCTGCGATGGGCCCGACCGCGATGGGACCGGGCGGTGCCTTCTTCAACAGCTTCCCGCTGGTCCATGGCCAGGGCGTGGCAGAAGGCCTGCGCGCGGCGCGGCCCGATGTCCGGCCCTTCATCCTCACCCGCTCCGGTTTCGGCGGGCTGCAGCGCGCCAGTGCCGCGGTCTGGTCGGGCGATCTCGCCGCGCGGTGGGACGATCTCCACGACCAGATCTCGGCTGGCGTGAACCTCTCAATGTCGGGCCTGCCCAACTGGACTCACGATATCGGCGGCTTCGCGGTCGAGGACCGCTACACCCGCCAGCTGCCCGAGGCGCAGGCCGAGTGGCGCGAGCTCAACCTGCGCTGGTTCCAGTTCGGCGCGTTCAGCCCGATCTTCCGCAGCCATGGCGAATTCCCGCACCGCGAGATCTACGAGATTTCCGCCAACGACCCGGCAATGCAGGGATCGATGATCTGGTACGATCAGCTCCGCTACCGGCTGATGCCCTATATCTACACGCTCGCCGCCGACACCTTCCACAAGGACGGCTCGATCATGCGCGGGCTGGTGATGGATTTCGGCGCCGACCGGAAGACGTGGGGAATCGACGACGAATATCTGTTCGGCCCAAGCTTCCTCGTCGCCCCGGTCTCGACCTTCAAGGCCCGCGACCGCGCGGTCTATCTGCCGGCCGGCGCCGACTGGTACGACTTCGACAGCGGCGTGCATTATAGGGGCGGCCAGACGATCAGGGCAGCGGCGCCCTATGAGCGCATGCCGCTCTTCGTCCGCGCCGGCGCGATCATCCCCACCGGCCCCGAAGTGCAGAACACGAGGGAAGAGCGCGATGGCCCGCTCGTCCTCCAGGTCTTCACCGGCGCTGACGGCAGCTTCTCGCTCTACGAGGACGACGGGGTGAGCCCCGCCTATCTGAAGGGCAAGTTCGCCCGGGTGCCGATCCGCTGGAACCAGGCGACCCGCACGCTGGCGATCGGTGCGCGCGAGGGCGGCTATGACGGGATGCCAGCGAAGCGGGCGATCTCGGTGCGCTTCTACAGGCCGGACAAGGCGGTGGCGCCCGACTTTGCGGAGAGCGCGACGAATATAGTGTATGAGGGGAAGGCGGCGACGGTTCGGGAGCCGTAACCCCGCACCTGGTGCGGCGGGCTTCCGGGGCCGGCGCGCCCGACAGCGACCCCGATTTCCCGCTGTTCCCCGCTGTTCCGGCGCATTTTTATTTTCGCCGCTGTTAAGTTGGATTTTCCGACCAATTTCCTCACATATTATCAATATCTTGTGCGCAATTCCGCTGTTATTGAATAACAGCGGCGGAACAGCGGGAAACAGCGGGCCGAACAGCGGCGATAACAGCGGGGAACAGCGGGGAACAGCGGGGCTGTTGGAAAGAACAGCGGCGCCCCGCGCGCGAACAAAACGGTCATGTCAAAGAGCGGGCGGCCGATCGAGCATTCGCCGCTCGCGCTCTTCCACAATCTCCGACACGGTTGAATCGAGCGGTTGCCGGTGCCGTGCAACGAGGCGCGCGCGGGTGCCACCCGATTTCGGCGCGCGCAGCAACCTTTTCGACACGATCATCCGCTAGCGTCGTCGGCGCCGAGGGTCGGAGCGAGGGGGTTTGCATGAT
Source organism: Sphingomonas oligophenolica (assembly GCF_039522915.1). NCBI lineage: Bacteria > Pseudomonadati > Pseudomonadota > Alphaproteobacteria > Sphingomonadales > Sphingomonadaceae > Sphingomonas > Sphingomonas oligophenolica. The sequence goes on along the minus strand of NZ_BAAAEH010000050.1, from coordinate 39,855 downwards.
CACCAGCGTGGCAAAAATTGTCACGGTTGCTGTGGTGGCGGTCGGCCTGCTCGCCTCCGTGCCTCCCGCCGCCCGAGCTGGTGCTGGTCCAGACGAGCATTGGACATGCGGCAGAGGCCAACGAAAACAAGGCGCGGATCGAGCGCGTGAGGACCGCCTTCGTCAAGGAGGACTTCGCCGCCCTCGACGCCATGGAAAACGACTATCGGGGAAGCGGCGGCTCGACACAGTCGGGCGCGTCGAAGCTCCAGGCTTATTACGAGGCGCTGAACTTTTTCCTGAGCGGACTTAATCCTCCCGGTCAGTGCGATACCGCCTGGCAGCCCTATCTCGATCGGTGGCGGAAAGCCTCGCCTCAGGCCCCAGCGCCCATCATCGCCAATGCCGCTCTAATCGAGGCACGCGCATGGTGCTATCGTGGCGATGGACCCGCGGGCAGCGTGGGCGCAAGCGCCTGGCAGCCCTATGAAGAGAATATCGAAGCCGCCGCCGCGCTGCTGCGACAGGAGGAGAAGGCCGCCTCGATCGACCCGCAATATTATGCGGAGATGGAGAGGCTCTACGTCGCTCAGGGTCGGTCACGCGCGGAGTTCAGGCACCTTCTGGATGAAGCGAGCGCGCGATATCCCTATTATTACAACATCTATTTCGAGGCACAGCGTTATTTTCAGCCACATTGGTATGGCAGCAATGCGGACATCGAATTGCTGGCCCGCTACGCTGTTGAGAAGACCCGGGCGCGTGACGGGAAGAGCGCCTATGCCCGCATCTACTGGCACTCAGTCCTGTGCGGATGCACCGACGAGCTTGCCGGCATGGATTGGCCGGTCATGCAAACAGCCATGGCTGATCTGGCGGAGCGCTACCCGGTCGATTGGACCTATCTCAAGCTGATCCAACTGGCATGCCTGCGTGGCGAAGCGGACGAGGCCCGGAAATATTTCGCCCGGCTGACCGTGAATGATGCGGGTGCCTGGTCAAGGGAAGACTGGGAGCGCTGCCGCCAACTGGTGGGCCCGAACAGCCAGGCATTTCCTGAGGGAACGGAGTAGAGTTCGCACCTGCCGTCATCATCGCGAACCCGGCTTGATCACCAGGGCAGCTCGCGCCCCTCATAATTTACAAAGGCGGTGGTACCCGAGCCGTGGCGCTGTTCGAGCAGATCGGCGATCGCCGGAATGCTCTGGTCGATCGAGAGCGTGGCCGCTGGCCCGCCCATATCGGTACGCACCCAGCCCGGCGCGACCGTCAGCCAGGCCTGGGCCCCGACGCGGCGGCGCTGCGCGAGGCTGACGAAACCCATGTTGAGCGCTGCCTTGCTCATGCGATAGGCCTCCCAGCCGCCATTGTTGTTGGCGATGCTGCCGAGGCCCGAGGTCATCACCGCGGCGGTGCCGTCGGGCGCGAGAAGATCGGCAAAGCGATCGACGATGCGCAAGGGCGCGAGCGCGTTGACCAGCATCAGCTGGGTGAAGGCGTCGGGCTCGACCGCGCCGATCGGCGCGGTGACGGGCCCGGAAATGCCGGCATTGACGAAGAGCAGATCGAGCGCGATGCCGGCGAGCCGGGCGTGGAGCGCATCGACCCCGGCCCAGTCGATGGTGTCGAGCAGCTCGACCCGCAGCGCATCGCCGTGCGCGGCGGCGAGGTCGGCCAGCGCGGCCGGATCGCGCACCGTTGCGATCACCGCCCAGCCACGCTTCAGATGCTCTTCCGCCAGCGCCCGGCCAAGGCCGCGCGAGGCGCCGATGATCAGGGCAGTCGGCATTGGGGGTTCTCCTTCAGGTGCGGAATATAGGGGTGCGCGAGACAGGATCGAGGGGGGAGCGCTCAATAGCGTTCATGCTCGCGCACCGACACGCGATGCGATCGGATCCCGATCCCTCCACTTGGCCGGGAAGCGGCGTCCGACCGCGCGACAGAGGTTGCGGCGAGGTTACCGGAGGTGTAGAATAAGCCCTTCGTCAGCAACGGAAGTTTCGACATGCGCCGCTTCATCGTCGCCGCGCTCGCTACGGCATTCGCTTCTCCCGCAATGGCCCAGACGGCGCCGCAACGCCAGGACGATCAGGCGATCGCCGGGGCCGCCGCCACGCTTGCCAACCCGGAAACGGCGCACGCCGCCGGCAGGGCGATGGCAAAGATGACCGGCGCGATCCTCGATACTCGGGTGGACGAACTCCAAAGGGCGGCCGACGCGCTGCGCGACCGGCCGAATGCCGATCCCAACGCTCCCCATACGGTGCGGGACATGGTTGCGGGCGGCGATCCGACTGTCGAGCGACGCGTCGAAGAACGCACCGAGCACAGCGTCGCGACCGCCGGTGCAGCCGTGCGCGCAGCGGCGGTGATGGTGCCCGAACTGCGCGCAACGATGGCGGAACTTAGACGCAACTTCCAGCAGGCGCTCGACGAAATCGACCGACGCTGAGATGATTCCACCGGCCGCGACCCCACCGGCAGCGCGTCGGCGGCGGGCGGGATTCCGGTAGCAGCCCACTTAGCCGGCCTTCAAGCACGCTGGCGACCCCAAGCCGATCTGCGCCAGCCAGACGCACCTCTGCCGCCCGCCCCCGTGGCCGCACTGCACCGGCCGCAGGCCCGCCAGCGAAGGAAATGGCGCATCCGGAAAGAGGAGATAAGGGGCCCGACCCTATTGGAGATGGTCCAAAAGGTCCTCGCCCGCATCGCGGTTCATCAGCCGACCTTGGTGCGGCCACGCCAGCCGCCACCGATGCCCGCAAGGTGCGGGGAGCGCAGCGGCGCTGCGCTCCCCGGCGTTCGTCAATAGTCCATCGCCGGCGCAGGCGTGGTTTTCTCGTCCTTGGGCAGCTCGGCGACGAGCGCTTCAGTGGTGATGAGAAGCGATGCCACCGAGGCAGCATCCTGGAGCGCCGTGCGCACGACCTTGGCCGGGTCGATCACGCCCGCCTGGACAAGGTCCTGATATTCACCGGTCGCTGCGTTGAAGCCCCAGTTATAGTCCTCGCTCTCAAGCAGCTTGCCGACGATCCAGGCGCCGTCCTCGCCGGCATTCTCGACGATCTGCCGCGCCGGGGCGCGCAGCGCGCGGCGGACGATGTCGATGCCGGATTGCTGGTCGTCATTCGCCGCCCTCAACCCCTCGAGCGCCTTCAGCGCGCGCAGCAGCGCGATGCCGCCGCCGGGCAGGATTCCCTCCTCGACCGCGGCGCGGGTGGCGTGGAGCGCATCGTCGACCCGGTCCTTCTTCTCCTTCACCTCGACCTCGGTCGCGCCGCCGACCCGGATCACCGCAACCCCGCCGGCCAGCTTGGCGAGCCGCTCCTGGAGCTTCTCGCGATCATAGTCGGACGTGGTCGTCTCGATCTGCTGGCGGATCTGCGCGATACGCCCGTCGATATCAGCCCTGGCGCCGACCCCGTCGATGATCGTCGTATTGTCCTTGTCGATCGTGACCTTGCGGGCGCGGCCGAGCATCGCGATAGTGACGCTTTCGAGCTTGGTGCCGAGTTCCTCGCTCACGACATTGCCGCCGGTGAGGATCGCGATGTCCTCGAGCATCGCCTTGCGCCGGTCGCCGAAGCCGGGCGCCTTGACCGCCGCGACCTTGAGACCGCCGCGCAGGCGGTTGACGACCAGCGTCGCGAGCGCCTCGCCCTCGACATCCTCGGCGATGATCAGCAGCGGCCGGCCCGATTGCACCACCTTCTCGAGCAACGGCACCATCGCCTGGAGGTTCGAGAGCTTCTTCTCATGGATGAGGATATAGGGGTCCTCGAGCTCGGCCCTCAGCTTTTCGGGGTTGGTGACGAAATAGGGCGAGAGATAGCCGCGGTCGAACTGCATGCCCTCGACTGCCTCCAGCTCGGTCGCGAGGCTCTTCGCCTCCTCGACGGTGATCACGCCCTCATTGCCGACCTTCTCCATCGCCTCGGCCAGGATTCGCCCGACCTCCTCGTCGCCATTGGCCGAGATCGTCGCGACCTGCGCAATCTCGCTGTTGGCGCTGACCTTGCGGGCATGGCTCTCGAGATCCTTGACCACGGCCGCGACGGCGAGATCGATGCCGCGCTTGACGTCCATCGGGTTCATGCCCGCGGCGACCGCCTTCGAGCCTTCGCGCACGATCGCCTGGGCGAGCACGGTCGCGGTGGTGGTGCCGTCGCCGGCCTTGTCGTTCTGCTTGTTGGCGACTTCGCGCAGCATCTGTGCGCCCATATTCTCGAACTTGTCGGCGAGTTCGATCTCCTTGGCGACGGTCACGCCGTCCTTGGTGATGCGCGGCGCGCCGAAGCTCTTCTCGATCACGACGTTGCGGCCCTTGGGGCCCAGCGTCACCTTCACTGCATTCGCAAGCGTATCCACGCCGCGCAGCATGCGGTCACGCGCGTCCGACGCAAATTTCACTTCCTTGGCAGCCATCTGGCCAAACTCCTTTCAATGCCTTTGCTGATATTTGAGGAAAACAGGCGCTCAGGCGGCCCGTTTGAGTTCTGCGACCGTCTCGATCACGCCGAGGATATCGCTCTCCTTCATGATGAGCAGCTCCTCGCCGTCTACCTTGACCTCGGTGCCTGACCATTTCCCGAACAGGATATGGTCACCGGGCGCGACCGACAGGCCGACAAGCGCGCCGCGATCGTCCCGGACGCCCGGCCCGACGGCGACGACTTCGCCTTCCTGCGGCTTTTCCTTTGCGGTGTCGGGGATGATGATGCCGCCCGAGGTCTTCTCCTCGGCATCGATGCGGCGGACGACCACACGGTCGTGCAAGGGGCGGAAATGCATGCATAACCTCCAGATGCAAAACGTGGATGTGACAGCCCGGCGTCCCTCCCGGACGACAGGCGCCGCCGAGCTAGGAAAATGGATTTTCCGGTTCAAGAGGGCGGCCGAAAAAAATTGGCACTCTCGCCCGAGAGTGCCAAAAACTGCCGGATCCGGACCCTTGACTGCGCGCGATTCAGCACCAAAATTCGCGCCGCGGTTCTGCCGCACTGACTGAAAACCGGCGACACACGGAAAGGAGGCATGGCCATGTCGCAGCCATTTTCCCGTTTTCTGCATCCCTTTGACGTAGCGAGACATCCGAGCCTCGAGCCTGAGGTCAAACGCGCCCTTCTCGCATCCTGGGCTTCCGACCGGTCAGCGGTGCGCGATCAGCCTGCCCTGCGCAAACCCCCCGGCGCCAAGCGCGCGGTACCGATCGACGATGTCCTCGCCGCCATGCGATCGCTCGACGGCGGCGATCGACCGGGATCCCCGCGTCGATGAGCGATCGCGCCTTCATTGCCCAGTTGCGCGGCTATGGCCTCACGACCGCTGAAGTCCATTATTACCGCCCCGATGCGCCTTCGCTGCTGCAGCTGTTCGTCTGGCAGGAATATGACGTTGCGCCGGATTTTCCGGTGCTGTTCGATTTCCTGGATTATTGGCGCCGCGAAATCGAGGCCGCGCTCCACTCAGTCCGCATCGCGCACCAGCAGCTGATCGGACCGGCCGAGTGGCGCGCGGTCGACGGCGTGATTTCAATCCAGTGACGCGCGGCCCGATCCGCCGCTGGCGCGAGCGCGGTGGCCGGAGCGCGCGCCTCGTGCTCCCGTTCGACGACATCATGGAGTTCGCCCTGGCGCTGCTCGCTGTGCCGCCGGCCGAACTGAGGGCGCTTGGCTGGACGTTCCGCGACCGCAAGCGGCTGCTCGATCATTTCCTCGCGTCGGGCAAGGCGGCGCAAGGTTCGAAGCCCGAGGATCTTCCAACCATGCCGATCGCGCTGGCCGTGCCGCAACGCGACGTCGACCGGCTGCTGCGCTTCGCGCGGCGCGAGCTCCCCAAGGCAGCGAGCAATGCGGGCGTGATCGACCGGGTGCTGGCGGCGCTCGATACCGCGTCGCATCGCCGGCACGCCGACGGAGCCGCCGCGTGAAGCGGGTTGCGGTGACGCGGCGCAGTCGAAGCAGCCATTCTGCGGCGTAGGCTGAGTCACCGATGACGGGCGCTCCGCCGAGACGCCCTGTCCCGGCGAACGAAGGGCCCACAATTTCAGCCGTGATCGTTCAGGCCAGCCCCCGCCCCTCCAGCGCGACAACGGGCACGAAATCCCCCACGCCGGCACGCGGCAGGGTCAGCGTCAGCCCTGCCCCGGTCCGTTCGGCCATCACCGGCCCGCCGCCGATCAAGGTCGCCCGGGCGATCGTCACGGCCGGCAGCGCGCGGCTGCCCAGCGCGGCGATCGTCACCGGCCCTTCGGGCCAGCGCAGCAGCGCTGCGAACAGCCGCCCGTCCTTCACCGTGAAGCGCACATCCTCCGGCGTGAAGCCGCCCGCCTTGCCCTCGTTCATCTGGCCCACGCCGACCCGGGTCGGGCCCTCGCCATAGATATGCCAGGGCCGCGAACCATGAATCGCCGCCTCGCCATTGCGCGCCATCCACCGCGTGATGCCGGCGACCACTTTCTCCTCCTCGCTGTCGATCGTGCCGTCGCCGCGCAGCGGGATCGAGAGCAGCAGGTTGCCGTTCTTCGCCACGACGTCGCAGAGCCGCTGGATCACCTGCTCGGCGGGGACGTAGCTTTTGGTATCGAAGCGGGCGCGGTTGTAATGCCAGTCGCCGATGCAGGTGCAGGTCTGCCACGGCTCGGCACGCAGCCGGTCGCTGAAGCCGCGCTCGATATCCTCGACCATGGCGCGGCGCTGATAGGCCGAGAGCAGCTTGGCGGTCAGCACCACATCGACCTTGCCGTGCCACGCCTGCGACTGCGCATAATAATGCGCGAGCGCCTCGAGCCCGGTCGAGCCGAAGGGCAGCTGGGTGTCGTCGAGATAGACGAGATCGGGCCGGTATTTCTCGACCAGCTCCTTCTGCCGCGCCAGCCATTTCTCGGCGAAGCCGGCCGGCGCGGGCGGCGATCCTTCGAGCCAGCGGCCGTCATGCACGTCATGCCAGGCATTCATCGACTCGATCGAGCCGATGCCGTCGGGGGGCACGAAGGAGCCGCCGGTGTAAAGCTCCTGCGGATCGAGCCCATCCCACCATTTCCCCGCGCCATCGGCCTTGCGCAGCCTGAACGCATCGTAGCGCTGCCCGGCGCGCGGGCCGACGGCGTCATAGCCATAGGCGGTCTGCCACCAGTGCCAGGCGTGCGAGCTGTGGTTGCTGACCCCGAAGCGCAGCCCCGCCGCCCGCGCGATCTTCTCCCAGGTGCCGACGATGTCGCGCTTCGGCCCGACCCGCAGCGTGTTCCAGGCGTGGTGGCTGCTGTCCCAGGTATCGAGATTGTCGTGATGCCCGGCCAGCGCGACGAAATATCTGGCGCCGGCTCTCTTGTAGAGCGCGATCAGCGCCTCGGGATCCCAATGTTCCGCCGTCCAGCGGTTCTCGATCTCCATGAAGCCGGTATCGGCGGGGTGGCCGTAATGCTTCAGATGATGATCGTAGAACGGGTTGCCCTGGACATACATCAGCCGCCCGTACCAGTCGCCGAATTCGGGTACGCACTGCGCGCTCCAATGCGCCCAGATCCCGAACTTCGCGTCCTGGAACCAGCGCGGCGCCTCGAACGCGCCGATCACCGACGACCAGTTCGCCTCGACCTCAGCCGCCTGCGCTGCCGAGGCCATCGCGGCTCCCGCCAGGCCAGCGGCCCCGGCGACGAAATGGCGGCGATCGATTGTGTCCATCATCATCCCCGATTCACCGCGCGGCCGGATCGCCGTACATCAGCCCGCGGCCATCGGTCCCGATATAGACCCGGCCGAAGATCCGCGGATCGCCGCCGATGACACGGAAGCGCAGCCCCCATTGATGATCGGCATCGTTGATCCGCGTCCATTCCCGGCCGCCATCGAGCGAGCGCCAGACGCCGCGCACAGTACCGAGCGTCCCGATCGCGTAGATCGCCGCGATCCTGCTCCCCTCGACCGGCTTGCCGAGCCCGAACAGCTCGACCCTGAGCTTGCCGCTCGCCTGCCCGAACGACTGGCCGCCATCGTCGCTGTGCCAGAGCGCGTCGCCGACCTGAAACCACAGGTCGCCCGCGCCAAAGGGGCTGGCGACGAGCCGATATTGCTGCTCGCGCCAATGGACTTTGCCGGGGCCCAGATCAGCCGGCAGTCCCTTGCCCGCGACAGGCGCAAAGCTCCGCGCGCCGTCGCTGCTGGCGAGCAGCCGGTTGCCGGCGAAATCGACCGAATAGAAGCGCCCGGGATCGACCTTGTCGGCGACCGGCCGTGCATCGCGGTGAAGCCCCTGCGCCAGCCCCCAGCTCCTGCCATGATCGCGCGTGACCAGCGGCACCGGCGTGCAGACGATGAAGGTCGCGCCGTCAGCCGAAACGATGATCGCGGCATCGCCGTGCAGGTCGTAGCGCTGGCCGGGCTGGTCGTCGGCGAGGCGGATCGCCGGGGTGCGGACCGGCTGCCAGGTCATGCCGCCATCGCCCGACCAGGCGAGCGTCGCGTCGCGGGGATGATCCTCGTAGAGGCTGCCGCTGCGCACCACGATCAGCGGCGCCTGGCCGGCATAATCGAGATTGTTGGTGTTCGAGAGATAGGGATTGGTGAAGCTAGGCTGGGGGGACCGGGCCAGATCGGTGTGGACGAAGCCGGCAAGGTCGCCGAAGCCCGAGATCAGGTTGGCGCCACCGGTCGGGCTGATCAGGGTAATGACCGCGGTCTGCTCGATGCCCTCGGTCCAGGGCGCCCATTTGAGGCCGCTCGCCGCGCCGAACCCCGGCGTCGCATAAAGCGTGGCGCCGGTCGTATAGGCGGCATGCCCGGCATCGAACGGGTCGATCGCGAGACCGGTGATCCAGTGCCCGAAATCGCCGCCCCCCAAATCAGTGCTGGGGCCCTCGTCGCGCAGAAACGGCGTCGCGCTGATGTCGCGGGCGCTGCGGTCGCGCAAATTGGTCCAGTGCGCGCCATTGTCGGTCGAACGCCAGACGGTGTCGCCGGGATTCCAGCGATCGATGCTGCTTACCGCGATCGTCCCCGGCGCCGAGCGGGCGACGCTCACGCCCATGAAGCCGCCGCTGGTCCGGTCGGGCGGCGATATGTCGGCCCAGCGCCCGCTTGCGCCGTCGCGGCGCCACACCGCGCCGTCGGCGATCCCGTTGGGGCCGATCGCATCGTCATAGGTGACGAACAATGTGCCCCGCGCGTCGATCGCCGCCTTGACCGGCAGCAGCGCCGGGCGGGCGCCGTCATCGGCCTGCCAGGTCGCGCCGCCATCGGCCGAGCGGAACAGATGGTGCGCGCCGGGATCGGCAACGCCGGCATAAAGCGTGCGCGAGCCCTGCCCCGCCGCGCCGCTGGCGGGATCCAGCACGACGAAGCTTACCCCGCCATGCGCCTGCCTCGCCGCCGGCGCGCCGAGGCCCGGCGCCGGGAAGCCTGCGACCTTCGCCCAATGCGCGCCGGAATCGTCGCTTCGCCACAGCCCGTCATGGCGCGAGCCGAAGAACAGGGTGGCGGTGCGGTTGGGATCGATCGCAAGCCGCTCGCCGAGCCCGCGGCCATTCTCGTTGCCCCCCATCCGGAAGGGCACCGGCACGATCGTCCAATGCCGCCCGCGGTCGGCCGAGCGGAGAATCGCGGCCGGCGACGTCGCGCCCATGCCGGCGGCGAGATAGACGATGTCCGGATTGACCGGATCGGGCGCGATGCTCTCGACGCCCATATAGCTGCCCTCGGCCATCCCGTCCTGCAGCGGCAGCCAGCGCCCGGCAACTGCATCCCAGCGATAGGCGCCGCCCATATCGGTGCGCAGCCAGGCGAGGCCTCGCTCGGCCTGGCTGAAGACGATGCCGGGCGCGAAACCACCGCCGCCGACTTTGGCATTCGCCCAGTGATAGGGCGCGGGCGGCAGGTCTTTGGCGGACAGGCTACCGCAGCCCAATGCGAGTGCAAGGACAGTCCGGACGATCCTTGCGACCCTCACCAGCAGAGGCCCGGCCGGACGCATATCTTCTCCTCCCAGGCGAAGGAGATCGCCATATCGATCATAGTGATGCAGCCGCCGCAGCAAGGCTCGAGTGCGGGGCAACCGACGCCGGATAAACAGCCCCTTCCGCCACCCCGGGCCGATGCTCGAACGCAGCCAGCGTCGCCGCCTTCATCTCGATCGAATAGCCCGGCGCCATCGGCGGCATATAGGCCGCGTTGTGGACGACGCAGGGCGCGACGAAGTGCTCGTGGAGATGGTCGACATATTCAGCGACCCTGCCCTCCGTCGTGCCGGCGAAGCACAGATAGTCGATCATCGAGAGATGCTGGACATATTCGCACAGGCCGACGCCGCCGGCATGCGGGCAGACGGCGAGATCGCGCTTCGCCGCCATCAGCAGTACCGCCAGCACCTCGTTCACCCCGCCGAGCCGGCAGGCGTCGATCTGGACCATGTCGATCGCCTCGCGGCTGATGAACTGCTTGAACAGGACCCGGTTCTGGCACATTTCGCCGGTCGCGACCTTGATCGGGGCGACGGCCTCGCGGATGCGGCGATGGCCCTCGATATCGTCGGGGCTGGTCGGCTCCTCGATGAACCAGGGATCGGCGAAGGCGAGCGCGTTGACTCGCTCGATTGCCTCCTCGACCTCCCACACCTGGTTGGCGTCGATCATCAGCTTCACATCGGGCCCGATCACCTCGCGCGCGATCGCGACGCGGCGCCGGTCGTCCTCGGCATTGGCGCCGACCTTCAATTTGATGAAGGCGAAACCATCGGCGACCGCCCTGGCGCACAGGCTCCTGAGCTTGTCGTCCGAATAGCCGAGCCACCCCGCCGAGGTCGTGTAGCAGGGATAGCCCCTTTCCATCAGTGTCGCGACGCGCTCCGCCTTGCCCGCCGACCGCTGTTCGAGCAGCGCCAACGCCTCGTCCGGCGTGATGAAATCAGTCATGTAGCGGAAATCGATCTGGCTGATGATCTCGGCCGGGCTCATCTCGGCGATCAATCGCCACAAGGGCTTGCCCGCCTCCTTCGCCAGCAGGTCCCACACTGCATTGACCACCGCGCCGGTCGCGAGATGGATCACGCCTTTTTCCGGGCCGATCCAGCGCAGCTGGCTGTCACCGGTGACATGCCGCCAGAAGCGCGCACCGTTCTCGCGGATCCAGTCAAGGTCGAGCCCGACCACCAGCGGCGCCAGCGCCTGGATCGCCGCGCAACAAATGTCGTTGCCGCGCCCGATCGTGAAGGTGAGGCCGTGCCCCGCGAGATCGGGTTCGTCGGTATCGAGGATGCAGTAGGCCGCCGAATAATCGGGGTCGGGATTCATCGCGTCGGAACCGTCGAGCCTCAGCGCGGTCGGGAAGCGGATGTCGAGGACGCGCACCGCGGTAATTATTGTCATTGGCCGGCTCCACGGTACCGGTCACACGCCGCCGACGAGGCGATCCGGCGCTTCGGGGAATGGAGACTATTTTGCAAATTTCCCTCCCGCCGAGCGGATGCCGCGCACCCCCTTTTCCCTCGAATCTCCGTTCGTGGGTGACATGGATTTTCATATGTGTAAAGACAATGCGGCGCAAGCGCGCGCTTACCGTCACGGCGACAAAGCAATCGCCTGTCAGCTCCGCATCTTGTCAGGCCCGGCTGTCGCCCTCGACAAGTTGCTCGGCAATACGGTCAGCCGCGAGGCGAACGGCACGCGCCGCGACCGACTTGGCAACCATCGGCTCGAGCTTCTTGAGGAACGGTACCGTGAGCGCCGCCGCCGCAAAGCCGCCGCGCAGGATCGGCGCCGAGATATCCGTCACGCCCGCGACAAACTGGCTGGGCGTCAATTCGACCCGCCGCGCGCGCACTTCGTCGGCATGGGCGCGAAAAGCGGCGAGCTCGTCTTCGGCGAGCGGCGGCCGCATCATCCCTTCCCAGCGGCGGCGGACATCGTCGGGCTGGAACGCATACAGCACGACGCCCGACGCCGATTTCACGAGCGGCCGACGATACCCGACCCGCACCGAAAAGCCGAGCTGTTCGCTCGATTCCATCCGCGCCACCACGACCATCTCGCCCATGGTGTGCATCGCGAGGTGGCAGGCCTGGCCGAGATCGAGCGACAGCTGGCGCATGATCGGCAAGGCAATCTCGATCAGGTTGCGCGTGCGCGGCTGCTGCATGCCGAGCGAGAACAGCCGGTCAGTCAGCAGATAGCCGTCGGTCGCCTTGTCCTGCTCGATATAGCCGCGGAACTCGAGCACCTGGACCATCCGGAACAGCTCGCCATGCGAGCGGCCGAGCTCGTTGACGATCGCTGTCAGGGTCATCGGCTGCGTCGCGGTGGCGAGCAGCTCGAGGATGTCGAGCCCTTTTTCCAGGGCCGGCGCCCTGTAGCGGCGATCGTCGTCGTTGTTCGCTTCGTCCAGTGACACGCCGCCGCCCCTCATTCGCTTTGGATAGAATATATCAGATAGGGCGACCCGCGGTCGGGCGGCAACTGTTTCGTTACCGACCAGACGTGGGTCCAGCGTTTCGGGGCCGCGATCGCACGCCGCATATGGCGAGGCGAATCAAACGCCGCTTACGTTCATGCTTGAAAATTATTTTCATTAGTAGTATCGTACGTATCTCTCGCATGACCGGGCAAACGCCCGGCTGCGACATTGACAACGATGTCAACGATAAGAGGGGGAGAGATGATGAAGAGCATTTACGACAGCGGGCGAGAGTGGCGGCGGCCGGAGGGTCGCTGGCTCGGCGTCTCGACGGCGGCACTTGCGATGGCGCTGCTCGCTTCCCCGGCATGGGCGCAGGCGACTCACACAGCCACCTCGGACTCAAGCGCAGGTGCCGGCCCGATGCAACCAAGTGGTGCCGTTCAGAGCGACCGGGGCGACGCTGCCAGCGCCGATGTTGTGGTGACGGGCATTCGCAAGTCGGTCGAGAGCGCCGTCGCAATCAAACGCAACGCGGATCAGATCGTCGACTCGATTTCAGCGCAGGATATCGGCGCATTGCCCGATCGGTCGGTTGCCGAAACGCTGCAGCGTATCTCCGGCGTGTCACTCACCCGCACTGCATCGGAATTGACCACGGGGCGCCCGACCGACCCCGGCCGCATCGCGCCTGAGGGCGGCGGCGTGACAATTCGCGGGCTGACCGGCGTGGGCAGCACAAGCAACGGCCGCGACATTTTCACGGCCGGCAGCCGCACGCTGGATTGGGCGGACGTTTCGTCTGACCTCATCGCCGGCATCGACGTCTACAAGAATCCGTCGGCGGAAATGATCGAGGGTGCGCTGTCCGGCATCATAGACCTGCGAAGCCGCAAGCCCTTCGATCAAAGCGGGCGCCTGGTCTCCTTCAGTGCGGACGTCAGCTATGGCGACCTGATGAAGAGGGGCTTCGTGTCGGGTAACGGTCTTTACAGCAACCGCTGGACCACACCCGGCGGCGCTGAGATCGGCTTTCTGGTCAGCGCGACGGTGAACAACAAGGGTACTCGGACCAACACGATCCAAAGCGGCATTCTCGGGGCGCAGACGCTGGCGAGCGCGATCGGCTCGCGGCCCGCGGGTTCGACGGTTTATACCCCGAGCGGGCTTGGCTTGTCGTCGATCGACTGGCAGCAACATCGCTTCATGATCGATGGCGTGCTGCAGTTCCGCCCGATTCCGGACATGCAATTCACGCTCGACATGGCGTATTCCAAGGCGACGCCGCACGAGCTGGAATATGCAGCGTTTACGGGCTCGCCTCCCTTGGACAGCAACAGCGTGTTCGATGCGAACAATGCTCTGATCGGGGGAGTCGTCCCGCGGGAAAATCTCGATCTGGACACGCGTCACGGCGATTACCATTATCAAACGCGCGACTTTTCGCTGAACTGGCGCTATGCGCCATCGGGCACGCCCTGGACGTTCACCGCCGATCTCCAGCGCGTCACATCCACCGCCGACGTGCTGTCTTTCACGGTGTTCGACGAATTCGGCATCGCGCCGAACAGCACCAACCGGCCGACGCTCAACTTCAACTTCGGCAACGATCCCCACATCACGACCACGCCCGCTCCGGGATTTCCCTACACCGACAAGGGTTCCTATTGGTGGGCCGCGGCCATGGACCATCTGGAGCACAACACCGCGGCCGAATGGGCGTCGCGCGCTGACGTGGAATATAAGTTCGAGGATTCGTTCCTGAAATCGCTCCGGGTGGGTGCGCGCTGGACCAACAAGGATTTCTTCACCAACCAGACCACCTACAACTGGTCATTGCTCAGTGCTGAATTCTGGGGCGGCGGCACGCCTGTCTACCTGAATCAGGACGTTGTGCCGAACCTCTCGGGGCAAACCACCTTCTTCGGCTTCCCCAACTTCATGCATGGGAGTCAACCCGCGCCGCTCTCGGGCTGGTTCCCGTCGCCGTCGCTGGTCAACGATACCCAGCTCGCCTATAAATATCTGGCTGCGACTGAAACCGCGGGCTGGGGCTGGGCGCCGCTGACCTACGCCAACTACCCGAACAATGTCGCGGATCAGAAAGAGACGACCAAGGCCGCTTACGCCGTGGTCCGCTTCGGTGAGAGCGAGGGTCCGCTCGGTCGCTTCGAAGGCAATATCGGCGTTCGCGTCATTAACACGATCTATCATGGCACCGGTTTCGCTTCGGTCGGCGGTATCCAGGCCACGCTGACCGGTTGCCAGACGGCCAATGCCGCGAACCCGTCAAAATGCGACGCCCTGGCTAACGCGTTGAAGTTCCTGGGCGCTAGTCCGACCACGCCGGCGCAGGGCGGGATCACCGGGCCGTTCCGAAATAGCTACACCGATGTCCTGCCAAGCCTCAACCTCAACTTCCATCTCAACGATCGGCTGCAATTGCGCTTTGCCGTCGCCAAAGCGATGCTGCGGCCGGACTTCCACCAGACATCGCCGGTCTCGAATTATTCGTTTACCTTCGATTCCACGGGCGCAACCCAGCCGGGGGTCAATCCTTATGGCGGGAACATCGGAAATCCGAATTTGAAACCGATGACGGCGTGGCAGGGCGATACCAGCATCGAATATTATTGGGGCCACGGCAATTCCGTGACGCTGGCCTTGTTCTACAAGGATATCGCCAATCAGATCGAAACCAAGGCGTATGATATCAACCTGACGGCCAATGGTGTGACGCTGCCGTTCCACGCCTTCACGAACGACAATTCGAGCAAGCACGCCAAGATCAAGGGCCTGGAAGTCGGCTTCACTCAATTCCTCGACTTCCTGCATGGCCCTCTGGCGGGCTTCGGTGCGCAAGGCAACTTCACCTATCTGGATGCCACCGGCGGTATCAACAGTGCCTACAGCGCCACCGCCGGCGGGGCAGCCGGTGTTTCGTCCGCCAATCTGCCCTATGAGCAGCTTTCGAAATATGCCTTCAATGCGGCGTTGATCTATTCGAAATATGGCGTCGACGCGCGCGTTGCGTATAACTGGCGCTCGAAATATCTGATGACGATAATCTCGGCGAACAATTTCGCACCGACCTGGGCCGAGGATTTCGGCCAGCTCGACGGTTCGATTTTCGTCGACATCACCAAGAACATCAAGATTGGCATACAGGGTACCAACATTCTCGGCACCAGGACCTATCTCGACCGTTCGCTGCTGACCGCCACCGGCGGGGTGGTACCATTGCAGTCCCGATATCAGGTCACCGACAAGGATCGCGTGATCGACGCGGCGATCCGGGTGAGATTCTGATCGCTGCGCGAGGCAAAAGACGTGTAACCTGAAGCGGCGGGCGTTGGGAAACCGACGCCCGCCCTTGTTTTATCCAAGCGACCTGCGCCTGACGGACGAATGACAAATGGCCAATAATCCCGTCCGATCCATCACCATCCTGGGGGGCGGGGCTGCGGGCTGGATGACGGCTGCCCTGTTGATACGTCAACTCCCGCCCGCCGGCTTTAGCGTTACAGTCGTCGAGTCCGAGGAGATCGGAATCATCGGCGTGGGCGAGGCCAGCGTGCCGATCCTGCGACAGTTCAACGCCATGCTCGACATCGACGATCATGAATTCCTGCGTCTGACGCAAGGATCCTATAAGCTCGGTATCGAGTTTCGCGATTGGGGTCGACCAGGCAACGTCCATTTCCATGGTTTTGGCGACTATGGAAAAGCCATAGAAGGGGTCTTGCCCTACCAATATTGGCTGAGATTGCGCGAGCAGGGCGATGCCGAACCCATCGACGATTATTCCTATCCCTATGCTGTGGCGCGCCGCAACAAGTTCACCCCGGCCGAGCCCGGCGCGTCCAACTATCTTCACGCCTTTCATTTCGATGCCACGCTCTACGCGCGCGCGCTGCGCGGAATTGCCGAAGGGCTCGGAGTCACGCGGATCGAAGGCAAGATGGTCGAGGCCGTGCTTGATGGCGAGACGGGCGATATCCGCACGCTTCGCCTGTCCGACGGCCAGCAGGTGCCTGGCGATCTTTTCATCGACTGTACCGGCTTTGCCGCGGCACTGATCGGCAAGGCGCTGGGCACGCGCTATATCGATTGGTCGCACTGGTTGCCAGCGGACCGGGCCCTGGCGGTGCCGTGCGCACCGGTGGGGCAGCCCACACCCTTCACCCGGGCAACCGCACGCAAAGCGGGATGGCAGTGGCGGATCCCGCTGCAGCATCGGACCGGCAATGGTCTGGTCTACAGCAGCAGCTTCATGAGTGACGACGATGCCCGGGAAGAACTGCTCGCAAATATCGAGGGCCCGCCACAGGCGGAGCCGCGCAGCTTCCGCTTCCGTTCCGGCCGTCACGAACAGTTCTGGAACCGCAACTGCGTCGCGATCGGATTTGCGGCCGGCTTTCTCGAGCCGCTCGAGTCGACTGGAATTCAGCTGATCCAGACCGCGATAGGATGGCTTATCGAGTATTTCCCCAAAGCGGGAATCGATCCTGCATTCCGCGACGAATATAACCGGATCACCGGGCTGGAGATGGAGCGTATCCGCGACTTCATCATCGCTCATTATTGCGTGAGCCGCCGCGACGAGCCGCTATGGGCCATGTGTCGGGAAATGGACCTTCCCGATACACTGAAGTACAAGTTGAAGATCTGGGAAAATTGCGGGCGCCTGCCGCTGTTCGACGCTGAGTCGCACCAATTGCCCAGCTGGGTGGCCATTCTCATCGGCAACGGCTTCATCCCGAAAAATTACGACGTTCTGGCCGATCGCGTGCCGCTCGATCGCTTGCGCCAGGGTATGGCGGGACTCCGCGCCCAGATCGCGCGCGCAGCGGCGGCTCTCCCGGACCACGGCGCGTATCTCGATCGCAATTGCAGGGCAGGTGTCTGATGGCGCGCCAGGACAATATCAACTCGATCGTCATCGCCGGCGGTGGCACTGCGGGCTGGATGACAGCGGCTGCGCTTTCCGCCGTCTTGCCGCCCCATCTTTACTCGATCACCCTCATCGAATCCGATGAGATCGGCGCGATCGGCGTCGGAGAAGCGACCATCCCTCCGATCCAGCTGTTCAACCGCCTCGCGCAGGTCGACGAGAGTGCCTTCATCAAGGCCACGGGCGCTACGTTCAAGCTGGGCATCGAATTCGCCAACTGGCGGACCGGGAGCGACCGCTATTTTCATCCTTTCGGACGCTATGGCGATGATTTTGGCGCCGCACCCTTTCACCAGCATTGGCTGCGCGCCCACGCGCTGGGGGACCCGACGCCGATCTCCGAATATTCGTTGGCGACCAAGGCGGCATATGCCGGCAAGTTCCGCTGGCCCGACACCGCAGCCAACACGGTCTATTCGACGCTGGGCTTTGCCTATCACTTCGACGCGCTGCGCTACGGAAAATATCTTCGCTCGCTCGCCGAAATGCGCGGCGTCGAACGCCGCGAAGGCAAGATCGTCGATGTGAGGCTCACCGCGGAAACCGGCTATGTCGAATCGCTCCGGCTGAGCGACGGCGGAGAGCTGACGGGCGATCTGTTCATCGACTGCACCGGCTTGCGCGCCCTGCTGATCGGAGAGGCGCTCGGCGTCGACTATCAGGAGTGGTCGCGATATCTGCCCTGCAACCGCGCGCTGGCCGTACCGACCGACGTGATTGACCTCGATACGCCCTATACGCGCGCCACCGCGCACGCCGCGGGCTGGCAATGGCGAATCCCGCTGCAGCACCGCCTCGGCAATGGTATGGTCTACTGCGACGGGTTCTGGAGCGAAGACGAGGCGGCACGCGCTCTGCTCGGCAATCTCGACGGCGACGTACTGGCCGACCCGCGCCCCATCCGCTTCCGCACCGGCCGACGGGAACGCTTCTGGGAAAAGAATTGCATCGCCATCGGCTTGTCCGCCGGCTTTCTCGAACCGCTGGAATCGACAAGCATTCACCTGATCCAGACGAGCATCACCCGGCTGCTCGGTTTTTTCCCGACCCGGTCATTCGATCCACTCGTGATCGGGGAATATAACCGCCACACCACCAATGAATATGATCGTACGCGTGATTTCCTGGTGCTGCACTACCATGCGACCGAACGTTCGGATTCCGAATTCTGGAACCATTGCCGCACCATGCCCATTCCCGAGACGCTTGCTGAAAAGCTCGATATGTTCCGCGGGTCGGGCCGTTTGCTGAAGCGCGACTTCGACCTGTTTCAGGATGCGAGCTGGCTGGCCGTCATGCTTGGGCAGGGTGTGCGACCCAAAAGCTATGACCCGCTGACGGAATCGGTCCCGCCCCTCGATCTGGACCGGGCGTTGCGCGGAATGCGCGTTACCGTCGCCAGAGCGGCCGAGGAAATGCCGCCCCACGCCCGGTTCATCTCTCAATTTTGCAGCGCCGCGCCGACATGAATCTCCGCGACGGGGAAGCCGGCAGGTGCGCGGCCATCTGGTGGCTGAAGCCTGCGATCAAGTGCCGCGCGAGCTGATCCGCTTCCAGGCTGGGAAATTCGCCGCCGACCTTAACAGGCGCGGCGACATCGTTTCCGCAAAATCGCGAAAACGGGAAGGAATCGCGCCGGCACCGGGCTGTTATTCCGGGAAAATGCCCCCTACCCGCCCCGATGCGGTCTCGCCGCGCCCGTACGGAGCGCCCGCGTGATCGCCGCGGCCGCGATCGGTGCCATGCGCGCATAACCGGGCGCGAGAGGATGAATGCCGTCGGTCGTCAGGCCGCGCTCAAGCAGCCCGTGATCGTCGACCAATGCCGTATAATAATCGGCATATTGATAACCGCGCCGCCGGCAGAATGCCTCGAGCCAGCGGTTGATGGCCCGCAGCTCCTCCGGGTTCCGCTCCTCGAGCATCGATGTCGCATTGCCGGTGTAATTGTTCACCGGCAGGATCGATCCGAACACGACTCGGATGCGGTGGCGATCGGCAATGTCGGCCATCGCCTCGTAATTGGTCTCGATCTGCGTCGCCGTCTCCTGCTGGAGGAACCCCTGGACGTCGTTCACCCCGGCGAGGATGACGACGACCGATGGTTTGAGGGCAACGACATCCTGATGGAAGCGCAGGAGCATCTGCGCCGTCACCTGGCTACCGATGCCGCGGTTCACATAGGGCTTGCCGGGAAAAAAACGGCCGAGCTCCCACAGATCGGTGATCGAATCCCCGAGAAAGACGACACGCTGCTCGCCCGGGCGCGGCGGCGGCAATGCCGCATCGTCCGCCGCATAGAGATACCGTTCGCCGAAATCCTGCATCAGGCTGGGCACCAGTTTCGCACGGAACGGCCCGAGCCAGGGCCCCCAATCCTTCTCGACCACCAATCGCCGTTCGGGCGAGCTCTGGTAACGGTCCTGCGCCGATGCCGCGGAGACGCCGGGCAGCGCGAGCAGGATCGCAAGGAGGCGGCGCTTCATGCCGCCACTGAGGGGAATATCCCTTTGCGCGCGGCGAAAGCGGCGAACAAACTCGGCCATATCGCGGTCGGGATTGCCCGCGGCAGGCGCGCGCCGAAGCCGTGCCCGCCTTCGTCGAAAACGTGCAGCTCGGCCGGGCGTTTCGCGTCGAGCAGGGCGTTGTAGAGCGCGAGGCTGTTCGCAACCGGCACCAGCCCGTCGTCCGATGCGTGGACGATGAACATCGGCGGCGTCGCCGCCGTCACGCGATGTTCCACTGAAAAGGCGCGTCGTTGCGCCGCCGGCGCATCGGCCCCGAGCAGATTGTCGCGTGAGCCGCCATGGGTGAATGGGGCCTCCATGCTGATCACCGGATAGATCAGCCCGGCGACATCAGGCCGCGCAGACAGGCGATCGGTCGAATCGATCGCCGCGTAGACGGGATCGGCATGGCGTGTCGCGAGCGACCCGGCGAGATGGCCGCCGGCGGAAAAGCCGAGCACCGCGATCCGGTCGGGCCTGACTGCGAAGCCGGCGGCACCCGCCCGGATGACCCGCATCGCGCGCTGCGCATCCTGCAGCGGCACATCGGCGCGATCGCTCCAGCCCTCGCCCGGCAAGCGGTACTGCAGGATGAAGGCGGTAACGCCGCGCTCGTTCAGCCAGCGGGCCTGTTCAGTGCCCTCATTGTCATAAGCAAGGAAGCTGTAACTGCCGCCCGGCACGACCAGCACGCCGGCTCCATTCGGGTTTGCCGGCCGGCGGACGATCAGAACGGGCCGGTCGATCCCGGTCACCCAGCGATCGGGGTGCGCGACATCCTGCGATCGCTCCTCAATCTTGCGATGGATCGGCCTGCCCTGATCGCCGGGGGGCGCATCAGGCCACAGGCGCACGATCTCATCACCCGCGGCGGAAGGCACGCCGACAGCCTTCGCGCAACCGGCCGTGACCGCGAACAAGGCGCCACCGCCAAGGATCGCGCGACGCGAGATATCGAAACCCATCACCATCATCCCCACCCTGCCGATCAATTCGGTCGCGAAGGGCCTTAACAAAGGTTGGCACATACGTACCAGTGAAAATCGTTTTCATACTTCACAATATCGCAACGACGTGTAGCAAAGGTCCGAACCGTTGAAGACGGGCGGAAAGGGAGAGACATGGGAACTGCGCAGATTGTTACCGACCGCCACCTCATGCCGGCAGGCGAAGGAGAGCAAGCGAGCCGCCCCGCGCTGATCCTGGTGACGGGCTTGTTCTTCCTCTGGGGGGTCGCCAACAACCTCAACGACATCCTGATCGCCCATTTCCGGCACGTCTTCTCCCTTACCGATTTCCAGTCCGGCCTCGTGCAGTCGGCCTTTTATCTGGGCTATTTCTGCTTTGCGATCCCGGCCGCCCTGTTCATGCGCCGCTTTGGCTACAAGGCGGCGGTGATCTTCGGCCTGCTACTGTTCGCGAGCGGCGCGCTGCTGTTCTGGCCTGCTTCAGTCGAACTCAGCTATGGCTTTTTCCTCGCCGCCCTGTTCGTCATTGCCAGCGGCCTCGCCTTTCTCGAAACCGCAGCCAACCCGATGGTCCCTGCGCTCGGCCCGGCCGATACCGCTGACCGGCGGCTGAACTTCGCACAGGCGTTCAACCCGCTGGGATCGATCGCGGGCATCTCGCTGGGCGCAGTGTTGATCCTGTCGAACGGAGCGGGCGCCGCCGCCGACGCGGCATCGGTACGGCTGCCCTATATGCTGATCGCCGCGATCGTCCTGGTCTGGGCGCTGCTGCTCCACCATACCCCCCTTCCCGCCGCGGCAACGCGAGGTGAACGCGGCGACGCAGGCGGTATCGGCGGCCTGGCGGCCTATCGTGCCCTGCTCGGCCGGCCACGCTATCTCGCGGGCGTTGCCGCGCAATTCTTCTATGTCGGCGCGCAGGTCGGCATCTGGAGCTATCTCATCCGCTATGTCGGCGTCGCGCTGCCCTGGCTCAGCCAGCGCGATGCGGCGTGGCTGCTGACCGGCGCGCTGATATTGTTCATGATCGGCCGCTTCACCGGGAGCGCCCTTCTCGCGCGGATCAGCGGGGCGCGGCTGATGCTCGCCTTCGCTGCGATCAACGCGGTGCTCTGCATCGTTGCGGCGGCCATGGGTGGCGCGATCGGCGTGACCGCACTGCTGCTGACCAGCTTCTTCATGTCAGTGATGTACCCGACGATCTTCGTGCTCGCATTGCGCGGCCTCGGGCCGTTGACCAAGCCGGGCGCATCGCTGATCGTGATGGCGATCATCGGCGGCGCAGTGCTCACCGCGGCGATGGGGCTCGTCTCGGATAGGACCGGCACGATCCGAGCGGCGATGCTGGTCCCGGCGCTTTGTTTCCTGGTCGTCGGGCTGTTCGCCCGGCTTCACCTTGGCGACGCGGGGGGGCACAAGGGCACGGCATGATCGACGCGCATTTCCATATCTGGCGGCTGGGGCGGAACGATTGCGCCTGGCCGACACCCGACCTCGGTGCGATCCACCGCGATCATGAGCTCGCCGAGATCGCCACGCTTGCGCGTGCCGCCGGCGTGGCATCCGCGATCCTGGTCCAGAGCCAGGCAAGCGAGCGCGATACGCGCTGGCTGCTCGAGGTGGCGAAGGGTTCGGACTTCATCGTGGGCGTTGTCGGCTGGGCTGACCTGACCGCAACCAATATCGGCGAGCGGCTCGACGCGCTGGCGCATGCCGGGCCGCTGGTCGGCATGCGTCCGATGACCGAGGGATGCGCCGACGACTGGTTCGATGCGCCGGCGATCGACGCAGGCCTCACGGCGCTGGTCGAGCGCGGCCTAACCTTCGATGCGCTGATTCGTCCCCGCCACCTGGCGTCGCTCGATCGCCTTGCCGCGCGCCACCCGACGCTTCCCGTCATGATCGACCATGCTGCCAAGCCCTCGATCGGCATCGACCGGGAAGCATGGCGGGACGCCCTCGCGCCGCTCGCCATGCGGCCGAACATCATGTGCAAGCTGTCGGGCCTCATGACCGAACTCGCGCCTGATGGCAGCGCCGACGATCTCCCGCCCTATATCGCCGACTTGCTCGCCCTGTTCGGGCCGGAACGGCTCGTCTGGGGCAGCGACTGGCCGGTGCTCAACCTGCGCGGCGACTATGCTGAATGGCTTGCCTGCGCCCGTGCGGCAGTGCCCGCCACCGACCAGCCGGCCGTGTTCGACGACAACGCGCGCCGCTTCTACGGCCTCGAGGCGGCATGACCGGCATGGCCCTTCCCCGCCTCGGCATGGGCACCGCCGCGATCGGCAATCTCTACCGGCCGGTCAGCGACGACGCGGCACGCCAGACCGTCATGGCCGCGCTCGCGGCCGGCATCCGGTATTTCGATACCGCGCCGCATTACGGCTTCGGGCTGGCCGAGCGCCGGCTCGGCGACGCCCTGGCCGAAGCCGATCCGCGGGGTAGCGCGATCATTTCGACCAAGGTGGGCCGGCTCCTGGTGCCGAGCGACGCTACCGGCGCGCGCCACGGTTTCGTGGATGCCGATCCCTTCGAGCCGGTGTTCGACTACAGCGCCGATGCGATCCGCCGGTCGCACGAAGCGAGCCTGCGCCGCCTGCGCCGCGACCGGATCGACATCCTGCTCGCCCATGATCTCGGCCGGATGACTCATGGCGACGATCATCCGGCGCATCTCAGAACATTCCTCGACAGCGGCTATGGCGCGATGCGCGCGCTGCGGGAGGCAGGGGCGGTCGACTCGATCGGCATCGGCGTAAACGAGGTCGCCATCTGCCAGGAGCTCCTCGACCGCGTCGACCTCGATGTCATCCTGCTTGCCGGGCGTCACACCCTGCTCGATCGCAGATCGGCGGCCACCTTGTTCGAGACCTGCGCGAAGCGCGGTGTCAGCGTGATTATCGGCGGCCCCTATAACAGCGGCATCCTGGCACAGGACGGCATCGGCGGCGCCACCGGCCTCCATTATGATTATCGCCCGCCCGGGCCCGAAACGCTTGCTCGCGCCATCCGGATCGAGACGATCTGCGCCCGGTTCGGCGTGTCGTTGCCGGCCGCCGCGCTGCAATTCCCGCTGCGCAGTCCGCAGGTCGCCGCGGTGATCCCGGGCATGGTCGGTCCCGATCAGGTCGCCGCGTCGATCGCCCGGCTGGCGACACCCATTCCCGATGCCCTATGGGCAGCGCTCGACGAAGAGGAGACCGTCATTGTACCCTGACTGCGACTGGAGCACGCGCCGATGACCGGCAGGCTTGCAGGCAAGACCGCGTTGCTCACCGCCGCCGGCCAGGGCATCGGTCGCGCCGCCGCGCTGTTGTTCGCTGCCGAAGGAGCGCATGTCGTGGCGACTGACCGCGATCCGGCGACCCTCGCCGGGCTCGACGGCTGCGACCGCCACATTCTCGACGTGACCGAGCCCGCCGCGATCCTCGCGTTGCGCGATTCGATCGGTCCGATCGATATCCTCCTCAATGTCGCCGGCGTCGTTCACAACGGCACGATCCTCGATTGCGACGAGCGCGACTGGGCCTTTTCCTGCGATCTCAACATGACTGCGATGTATCGCACCATCCGTGCCTTCCTGCCCGGCATGCTCGCGCGGGGCGGCGGCTCGATCGTCAACATGGCGTCGATCGCCAGCTCGGTGAAAGGCATCCCCAACCGCTTTGCCTATGGGGCGACCAAGGCGGGCGTGATCGGGCTGACCAAGGCAGTCGCCGCCGATTTCGTCGGGCAGGGCATCCGCTGCAACGCCATCTGCCCGGGCACGATCGACACACCCTCGCTCCAGCAGCGCCTCCACGATACCGGCGATTACGCGGCAGCGCGCAAGACCTTCATCGAACGCCAGCCGATGGGCCGGCTCGGCCAGGCCGGGGAGATCGCATCGCTGGCGCTCTATCTCGCCAGCGACGAAGCCAGTTTCACCACCGGCGCCATCCATGTCATCGATGGCGGCTGGATCAACTGAGGATCTGCCATGAAGCCGTCGCGCCACGTCCTGCTGATCGATCTCGCCGATGATGCGCAGGCGATTGCCCAATATGAGGCATGGCACGCCGCAGGCGCGGTGCCGTCGGCGATCTCGGCAAGCATTCGCGGCGCCGGTATCGAAGCGATGGAGATCTATCGTACCGGCAACAGGCTGGTGATGATCATGGAAGCGGCCGCCGATTTCGACCCGGAACGCAAGGCGGCGGCGGATGCGGCCGACCCGGCCGTCCAGGCCTGGGAAGCGACGATGGACAGGGTGCAACGCCCGCTGCCCTGGGCGCTCGACGGCAGCAAATGGACGCCGGCCGAGCTTATCTATTCGCTTGCCGATCAGGCATAGGCATTGGGCCTGCCCTCGGCTGCCCGCATCGCCGGGCGCCGGCGCGGTGCTGAATCCGATTGTCGCCGCACCAGGGTGAAATCCATTGTCCGGTGGCCCCCGCCATCGCCCGGGGGCAATCCGCGGATGGTCGCGGCGAGCAGCTCAACCGCAGTTCGCGCCATCGCCGCGGTCGGCTGGTGTATCGTTGTCAATGCGGGCCAGATAGCGGTTGCGATCCGCGTATCATCGAAACCGCAGACGGTGAGATCAGCGGGGACGTCGAGCCCGCGGCGATGCGCCATCGCCACCGCCGCCGCGGCCATATCGTCATTGCAGGCGAAGATCGCTGACGGCGGGCTGGGCTCGTTCAACAGCATTTCGGTCGCGTCGAGACCGGATCGATAGGTGAACAGGCCGTTCGCGATCAACCGGTCGTCCATCGCGATGCCCGCGCTCTCGACCGCCGCGCGATAGCCGGCAAGACGGCGGTCGCTTGCCGCGAGGTTCGGGTGGCCGGCGATGAAGCCGATCCTCTCATGGCCGAGCGCGATCAAATGATCGGTCATTGCGAAGGCCGCCCGGAAATCGTCGATCATGACAGCGAGGACGTGGCTCGCCGGCGCCGCAGAGGCGACGACCGCGACTGGAATATTTGCCTCCGCGAGCACGTCGAGCACCGCGGCTGAGTCGCACAGGGGCGGCGGCAGGATCACCCCGTCGACGCCGCTCGCGAGCAGATGGCGGACGATGTCGGCCTCGTGATCGCCGATCCGGCATCGTTCGACGACGAGATGGGCACCGGCCCGGCTTGCCTGTTCGAGGCTGCCGAGCAGCACGTCGCTGAGATAGCCGGTGCTCGGGTTGCTGCAGAGCAGGCCAAGGCGGATCGAGGCGACGCCGGCAAGGGTGCGTGCCGCCGAACTGGGCACATAATTGAGCGTCGCGATCGCCGCGTTGACGATTTTTCGCGTTGCGGCGTGGACCCTGTCGTTACCGTTGACGACGCGCGACACGGTCATCGACGAGACGCCGGCCAGCTGTGCCACGTCGCTGAGGGTGGGCCCACCGCGCCGCCTCGTCGAAACCCCCTCGTTCACGCGCCCGGCCTCGCGACCTCGAGCGCGGCAATGAAGGCGCGCGCGCGATCTCCGACAAGGCCGGCTGCATCGCCCGGCCGGTAGAGCGCCGATCCAAGACCGAAGCCCTGCGCCCCAGCCTCGAGCCACGGGACGAGCCCGGTCGGGGTGATGCCGCCGACGATCAGGACGGCGGCATCGGCCGGCAGGACGGCGCGCTGCGCGCGAAGCAGGGCCGGCGCCGCTCCCTCGGCGGGGAAGAGCTTCAATCCGCTTGCGCCGGCGGCGATCGCCGCGAACGCCTCGCTGGGCGTGAAATAGCCGGGAAGCGATGCGAGGCCCGCTTCAGCCGAGGCGGCGATGACGTCGCGATCGGTATTGGGCGATACGATCAACCGTCCGCCCGCACGCGCGACCGCGTGAACCTGGTCGACCGACAGCACCGTGCCGGCGCCGATCAGCACGCCGTCGCCATAGCGCGTCGCGATCCGCCCGATGCTCGTCAGCGGGTCAGGCGAGTTGAGCGGGACCTCGATCATCGAGAAACCGGCCTCGACCAGCGCATCGGCGACACCCTCGATCTCGTCGGGCCTTATGCCGCGCAGAATCGCGACCAGCGGACAGCGCGCCATCGCGGCGGCGAATTCAGGACTTGGGCGCATTGGTCATTCTCCAGAGTGCGGCAATGCCCGTCACGAACGCAGCTTCACTGTCGACGGCGACCGCGCGGCCGCCCGCCAGGTCGATCGCCGCCGCATAAAGCTTGCCGAGGTGCGCATCGGCGAGGACATGCACTGCTTGCCCCGGCACGAGCGATTGTTCGCGAACGTCGCTGCCGATGAGCAGGCCGCTGACATAGGCAGCCGAATCCCCGCGCGCGCGCAGCCCGAGCAATGCGTCTGCGCGGACGCCGAACAGCCGCGTGAGGAGCGTCGCGTCGGCTGACGCGGCGACGCCCGCGCGAAAGGCGGCGCCGTCAGCGACCGCGCCCGTCAGGAAATCGGCGAGCAGGCTGTGGCCGCGCAGCAGCGCGAAGAGCTCGCCGGTGATCGTGGTGCTGAAGCGCTCGACGCGCGCCTGCTCGATCCAGGCCCATTTGCAATGCGTACCAGGCTGGCAGAGCAAGGCGTCGCGCGGCGCGAGGCCCGCCACGACGCTGCCCAGCAGCTGCACTTCCTCACCGCGCATCACATCGCCGCGCCCCTCCGCGACGAACGACAGGCCGGGCACGATCGCGGTGCGCGCATCCACCCGGTGGAGCGCCCCGGCCAGTACGCCGAGATCTGCCGGGCAGCGCAGATAGGGCACCTCCACCCAGCCGCGCACCGAGCCGACCATGCCGGCGCACAGCACCGGCAGATCGCCGAAGCGCCGGCGGATTCCAGCAACCTCGGCGGCGAACTCCTCCCGCGCGATGGCGAGCACGCCATGATCGTCGCGTTCGCACGCAACCACCGCGCCGGCCGCATCGAGCGCATAGACCCTGCGATTGGTCGTTCCCCAATCGATCGCGAGAAAGACTGCATCAGCCATGGATCACCACCAGGTTGCGTACAGCGCGATGAGGATGAGGATCACGCCGAGGCTCATGATGTTGAACGACGCCGAGGTCCCATAGCCGACATCGGCGGTGATCGTGCGATTGCGGTCGGCGCGCCCCGGCACCGCCAGCGATACCAGCACCGCCAACGCCAGCGCAGCGATGAACACCATGAGCATCCGGTTCATGAAGGGGAAGTCGGGCGCCCAGTATTTCATCGCCAGCGACAGCACGAACGACGCAATCGCCGCGGTGAGCGCGCCCGCTTCGCTCGCGCGTTTCCAGAACAGCCCAAGCAGGAAGATGACGACGATGCCGGGGGTGAAGAAGCCGGTATATTCCTGGATATATTGGAATGCCTGGTCCGAATGGCCGAGCAACGGCCGCGCGGTGATCATCGCGATTACGATGGCAACCGCCGCTGCGATGCGCCCGATCAGCACGAGCTTCTTCTCGTCGGCGGGGACTGTGTCGAGCGGTGCCGCACCCGGCGTGGCGGCGCTGCGCCTGGCATAGAGATCGAGCGTGAAGATCGTCGCGATCGAGTTGATCTTCGATGCGGTCGAGGCGATGATCGCCGCGATCAGGGCGGCGAACACAAGGCCCAATATGCCCGACGGCAACAACCGCATCATCGTCGGATAGGCCTGGTCGGGCTTGGCGAGATCGGGTGCGAGGATCACGGCGGCGATTCCCGGCAACACGATGATCACCGGCATCAGCAACTTGAGATACGCGGCGAACACCACGCCCTTCTGCGCCTCGGGCAGGCTTTTGGCTGCCAGTGCGCGCTGGATGATATATTGATTGAAGCCCCAATAAGAGAGGTTCGCGATCCACATGCCGCCCACCAGCACGGCAATGCCGGGCAACTCCTTGAAATGGGGGTCGGATGGCGAAAGGATCATGTTGAAATGATCGGGCACGCGGTGGATGAGAGTCGCAAAGCCGGTGAGGATGCTGCCGTCGCCGATCTTGCTGAGCGTCAGCCCCGAGACCATCAGCCCCCCGAATACCAGCAACGTCACCTGGACGATGTCGGTAAGCGCCACCGCTTTCAGCCCACCGCGAAGCTGGTACAGCAGCGCGAACGTCCCAAGCGCAATCAGCGCGATGTCCTGGTTGATGCCCGCCACCTGGGTTACCGCGATCGACCCGAGCCAGATGATCGAAGTGAGGTTCACGAACACGTACAGGCCGAGCCAGAACACCGCCATCAGCGTACGGATCGAGGGGCCGTAACGCTGTTCGAGGAATTGCGGCATGGTGTAGATCTGGTTGCGCAGGAAGATCGGCAGGAAATATTTGCCGACGATCAGCAAGGTCAGCGCCGCCATCCATTCATAGGAAGCGATCGCCAGCCCGATCGCGTAGCCCGAGCCCGACATGCCGACGATCTGCTCGGCGGAAATATTGGCCGCGATCAAGGATGCGCCGATGGCCCACCACGGCAGGTTGCGCGAGGCGAGGAAATAGTCGGTCGACGTCTTTTCATGTCCCGCTTTTTCGCGCGACACATATTGCGCGAGGCCGAAGATCGCGACGAAATACACCGCGACGACGACGATATCGATTGTTGCCAGTTGCATCGATCCCCTTCCCTGCCCCGCCAACCCTTGCGCTGTAGGGCGGCTCCCATTTATGATATTGATATTATTTAGCCAGCCTCGCGAGCGGAACCAGCATGAACCTACCTCATCCATCCGATGTCAGGACCTCGCTCGGGCGGAACCTCACCTACGGCATGCTCGATCATCTCGGTAAGGTGATCGTGACCGGCGGCTATGACGACAAGCCGTTTCCGACCGAGGCCGAGCTCTCGATTCAGCACAGTGTGAGCCGTTCGGTGACGCGCGAGGCGGTGAAGATGCTGACCGCCAAGGGGTTGCTCAGCGCGCGGCCGCGCCAGGGCACGATCGTCCAGCCGAGCAGCTCCTGGAACCTGTTCGACGCCGACATATTGCGCTGGCTGCTCGACCGGAAATTCTCGCTCGACCTGCTGCGCCAGTTCAGCGAATTGCGCCTCGCGATCGAGCCCGCTGCGGCCGAGCTCGCCGCGCGCGCAGCCGACCAGGCCGGGCTCGACGCCATCGCCGCCGGCTTCGCCCGGATGGTTGCGGCCGAAGCGGGCGACGACGATACGCTCGAGGCGGATATCGCTTTTCACCTGTCGATCCTGCATGCCTCGGCGAACCCGTTTTTCATGCAATTTCGCGATGTCGTTGCCACCGCGCTGCGGACCTCGATCCGCTTCACCAACCGCATTCAGGGCCGGACCGCCGATCTCGAGGCGCATGAGGCAGTGAAGGTCGCGATCGAACGGCGTGACGCGCCGGCGGCGCACGCCGCAATGCTGCACATCATCCAGGACGTGATGGTGCTGATCTCCCATAGCGCCGAGCCGGCTTGAAAGGCCTGATGCCACATCCCGCCGGGCACGACGCGATACGCCCGGCGCAACCCTGCCCAGCACTCTCATCATCCGCGCCATCTCCCGCACCGCGACAGGCAATCCGCCAGCCCGATGTCAGGGGTAGCGCGCCGCTCAGGCGATGGATAGCATATAAATCTTATTTATGTGGAGGGAAGTTTGTCTCCACCCCCCGGACGATCATGCGGCACCCCATAATGCCGCCGGCACCATGATTGACCCATCCGCGTAAAGCTGGGCCGCGAGCGGATCGTCGGCGAGGAACCAGGGACCATCCAGGTCGACCACGTCGCATGCCTGGCCGAGCACGAAGGCCGGGGCGATGGACAAGGTGGCGCCGGCCATGTTGCCGACCATCACCTTCAAGCCGAGCCGACGGGCATGATCAGCCATCATCAGCGCCTCGGTGAGGCCACCGCATTTATCGAGCTTGATGTTGATCACCTGGAAGCGGTGGCGATGCAGGTCGATCTCGGCGAGATCGAGCACGCTCTCGTCGGCCGCGACAGGGACTGGCGATTGCCAACCGTCGAGCAGCGCCTCGGCGCCGCGGCGGATCGGCTGTTCGAGCAGCGACACCTTCTGATCGACCAGCATCGCGACGAGTCCGTCGAGATCGTCGCCGTCATAGCCCTGATTGGCATCGACCCCGAGCCAGACATGCGGGCGCGCGTTGCGCACCGCCTTCACGCGCTCGCTGTCGGCAGCGAGATCGCCTTCGAGCTTGAGCTTGATCGCCTTCAGCACCGGCAGCGCCTCGAGGCGGCGGAGAATCTCGGCCGGGTCGTCGGCCGGAAGCGTGAAGGTGGTGACCAGGGGCCTGGGCGGCCCAACCCCGGCGAGCTGCCAGACCGGCACGCCGGCACGCAGCGATTCGAGCTCCCAGAGCGCGCAATCGAGTGCGTTGCGGGCGCCGCCCGGCGGTAGAAGGGCACGCAACGCCTGGCGGCTGATGCCTGATTCGATCGCCTCGCGGCAGCGCTCGATCTCGCGCTCCATATGCTCTGAATCATCGTCGAGATAATAGACGCCCGCCGCCTCGCCGCGCCCGGTAACCTCGTCATCCGAGATGGTCGCGATCACCGCCGGCATCGATTCGAACAGATAGCCCGAGATCCGGAACGGCTCCCGAAAGACCATGGCATCGCGATAATGGGAGAGCGTCAGGGCGCTGCCGGTGTCGCGGCGGTTTAGGTGCGCGTCATTGGATACGGTCATCATGACCGCTCACATCACATGGATGCGATCACGTTTCAATATAAGAAACATCGTTTCCGGCTACGGCCTCGAAATCGTCGCCCGAAACCAGATTCCAGGTGCGTTCAGCCGATTGTGCGAAAATCTGTATCCCGACTCCGGCGCAAACCGACAGCACGCGGCAGGGCGCCTCGCCGACCCAGACATAGCCATGCGCCATGCCGCTGTCGAAATAGACCGAGTCTCCCGGACCGAGCGGCAGCGGCGCGTAGATATCCGAGTGAAGCTCCATCGCACCGGAGAGCACGTAGAGATATTCCTCGCCCGAATGGCGGACCAGCCCGCCAAGCTCGTCGACGCTGCGCGCCTTCACCTCGATGATGATCGGCACCATCAGCTTGCCGAGCAGATCAGCCGCCGGATAATGATGGGTGTGGCGCTCCGAGTTGACGCCGAGCCATTTGCCGGCGCGCGAGACGCTGCGGCGCCCCACTGCCGGGGGCGCCTGCTCGGCCGGCGCGGTCCCCGCGATCAGGCTGCCGAGATCGACGCCGAGGCCCTGGGCGAGCCTGACCAGCTTGTCATAGGTCATCACCATCTTGCCGTTTTCGAGCTTGGACAGCGTCGAAAAAGGCATGTCGATCCGGGCGGCGAGCGCCCGCAATGTCAGCCCCTGTTCGATTCGCGCTGCCCGCAGCGCGAGGCCTGGATGCGAAGTGTTGGGTTTCTTGGCCATGATCCCTCTCGGTACCACGCTAGCGCAAAGCTGGCCTCTAGGAAACCGTCGTGCGCATTTGAGAAAACAGTTGCCATAAATGAAACATGCGTCATGATGCCGTAGCAATTCAGGGGATATGGCGATGACGATCGCATTTCGATCAAAGATATTGTGGCTGGCTTCAACGGCACTGGTCGCATGGACCCCGGCGGCGCAGGCCCAGCAATCTACCGGGGGGTCTTCAGCCGCCGCGGCGCGGGCCGGCGACGAGGACCGCCATGATGACGACGTCGTCGTCACCGCCCAGAAGCGGACCCAGAATCTGATCGACGTGCCGCAGTCGATCTCGGTCGTTTCGGGCGAAGTGCTCGAACAGCGTCACGCGACGAGCCTGATCGACTATGCGGCGCTCGTCCCCGGTCTCAGCATCCAGCAGCAGAATGCCGGCGAAAGCCGGATCATCCTGCGCGGCATCAATACCGGTGGCGCCAGCCCGACGGTCGCCGTCTATATCGACGACACACCGTTCGGATCGAGCACCAGCCAGACCAACGCGGCGCATCTCGCCGGTGACATCGATCCGTTCGACGTGGAGCGGATCGAAGTGCTGCGCGGCCCGCAGGGTACGCTTTACGGCGCGAACTCGCTGGGCGGCCTGCTGAAATATGTGACGACCGCACCCAAGTTCGACCGTCTCTCGGTGCGCGCTCAGGCCGGTGTCGAAACGGTGGATGGCGGCGGCACCGGCTGGTCGGGCAACGGCGTGGTCAATGTGCCGCTGAGCGACACGCTCGCGATCCGAGCCAGCGGCTTCTACCGCGAGACGCCCGGCTATATCGATAGCGTCGGCATCCCCGCGACCAACATCAACCATTCGGCCAGCTATGGCGGCCGTGCCTCGCTCCTGTTCAAGCCGAGCGACAAATTCTCGATCCGGCTGACCGCGATCGCGCAGAATATCCGTGCCCATGGCCGCGACACGGTCGATGTCGATCCGGCGACCCTCACGCCGATCACCGCCGATCCGTTCACCGGCGCGCCCGGCAAGGGCCTGTTGCGCTACCAGACCCTCCCCGAAGGCAACCGGGTGGATTATCGGCTCTATTCGGGCACGCTCGAATATGATTTCGGCCTCGCCACGCTGACCTCGGTCACCAGCTACGCAACGCTGCGCCAGCATGAGGATATCGACGCGACGCCATTGCTGGGCGATATCAGCCCCTTTTACGGCGCATCGACGCCTTACGGCACTGACGAACCTTCCAATATCAGCCAGAAGAAATTCGCTCAGGAAATCCGGCTGACCTCACCCAAATCGGACAGCTTCGAATGGCTGATCGGCGGTTATTACACGCGCGAGCCCGGCCAGATCTATCAGCTCTACCGGCCGTTCAATCCCGCTACCGGAGCATTTCTGCCGGAGGCCGGCACCATCCCGCAGGATCTACTCGGGCCGGGCGTTCCCGCGGCGCCCTTCCCCTTCACCCATTTCCTGACCGCCGAGCTGGACTCGACCTACAAGGAGTTCGCCGGATTCGGCAGCGCCACCTGGCATGTCACTCATGCTTTCGACATCACAGGCGGCGTTCGCTACAGCCATAACGAGCAGCACACGACCCAGAGCCTCGGCGGCGGATTCGTCGTGGTGCAGGGCGCCGACGGCACGCTGATCGGAAATTCGTCCGAGGGCGTGTGGACCTGGTCGGTTTCGCCGCGATACCAGTTCAACGACCGGGTCGCTGTCTATGCTCGTGTCGCCAAGGGCTATCGGCCGGGCGGTCCAAACCTCGTCCCCCCCGGCGCACCTGCCGATTATCCTGCGCAGTTCAGGGCCGATACGCTGATCAGCTATGAAACCGGCGTTCGCGCCGAAACGGCTGACCGCACCTTCGGCATCGACGCCTCGGTCTATTATCTCGATTGGAAAAACACCCAGATCACGACCACCTTCCAGACGTCGATCGGCCCGGTAACGGCTGACGGCAATGGCGAAGGCGCAAAGAGCTATGGCGGCGAAGTCACCGCGACCCTCCGCCCGATTCACGGCTTCGTGGTGGTGGGTTCGGTCGCCTACAACCATAGCGAGCTGAAGGGGAACATCCTGGTCGGCGGATCGGATGGCGATCAGCTCCCTTATGCGCCGCACTGGAACGCGAGCGTTTCAGCTGACTATGATTGGGCGCTGAGCGGGAGGGTCAACGCGTTTGCCGGCGCCTCGATCACGGCGGTGAGCGACCGTCCGGCTGATTTCGATGCCGCCTATCAGGGGACGTTCGGTCACCGCCTGATCCTTGACGGTTACGCAACGGTCGATCTGCGGGCGGGCATTGAAATGAAGCCTTTCACAGTCAGCATCTATGCCCGGAACCTCACCAATTCAGGCGGCCAGACCTATGCGGGGCCCTATGGCGGCAGCTATGCCGGCTTGATTGACGTCGCGATGATCCGTCCACGCACGATTGGCCTCACAGCAGGATTTGAATTCTGATGCGCACTGGATTGATCCAAACCGCCTCGCGCCTGCTCAGGCTCGCTTTGCCCTCGCTGCTGCTGGTTGGCGTGCCGATCACGGCGCAGGCACCCACAGGCCCCACCCCGGCCAGGCCGCTTACCGTGCCCCAGGGTCGCGCGGCGCCCGCGACCACGGTGTCGGCGCCAGCCGGCAGCCCGGAAATGACTGCAGCCGATGTCAATTCCTGGCTCGACGGTTTCATCCCCTATGGCATCGAGACCGGCGACATCGCCGGCGCTGTCGTCGTCGTGGTCAAGGACGGCAAGGTGCTGACCCAGCGCGGCTACGGCCATGCCGATGTGAAGTCGGGCAAGCCGGTCGACCCCGACAATACCCTGTTCCGCCCCGGCTCGATCTCGAAGCTCTTCACCTGGACTGCGGTGATGCAGCAGGTCCAGGCCGGCAAGCTCGACCTCGACCGCGACATCAACGACTATCTCGATTTCAAGATTCCGCCTGCGTACGGCAAGCCGATCACGCTGCGCAACCTGATGACCCATACCGCCGGGTTCGAGGAGACAGCGAAATATCTGATCGCGATCAACCCGGCCGACAACCGGCCGCTCGACGCTGCGCTCAAGCGCTCTGTACCGAATAGAATCTACGCGCCGGGCAGCATGGCCGCCTATTCCAACTATGGCGCGTCGGTCGCGGGCTATATCGTCCAGCGCGTGTCGGGCGAGCCGTTCGAGGCCTATGTCCAGCACCACATCTTCGCACCGCTCGGCATGGCACATTCCAGCTTCGTGCAACCTCTGCCTGCCGGGCTCGCGCCGCTGCTCTCCAAGGGTTATCTCGCCGCCTCGGGTGACTCCAAGCCCTATGAGATCATCCCGATGTCACCGGCGGGCGCTCTAACATCCAGCGGCGCCGACATGGCGAAGTTCATGATCGCCCATCTTTCAGCGAATAACCCGCTGCTCGACCAGAAGACGGCGAAGCTGATGTACGCAACCGCCAACACGCCGATCCCGGGCATGCCGGGCATGGCGCTCGGTTTCTATCATGAGGATCGCAATGGCCTGAACATCATCGGTCATGGCGGCGATACCGACTGGTTCCACTCCGACCTTCATCTCTATCTCGACAAGGGGGTCGGGCTGTACATGTCGTTCAACAGCGCGGGCAAGGAAGGCGCGGCGCACGTCCTTCGCCAGCGCGTCTTCGACAGCTTCACCAACCGCTATTTCCCCGACCACGCGGCTGCCTTGCCCACTCTCGCCACAGCCGCCGAACATGGCCGCGTGATGGCGGGCAATTATGTCAGCAGCCGTGGCTCGACCACCAACTGGCTGCGCATCGCCAATCTGATCGGCCAGGCAGTGGTGACGGTGAATGACGACAATACGATCACTGTCTCCGCGCTGACGAATCCCGCCGGCGTGCCGAAGCGCTGGCGCGAGGTCGCGCCCTGGCAATGGCAGGAAGTCGGCGGCGACGATCGCCTCGGCGCCGTCGTGAAGGACGGCCATGTAACTGCGTTCGCCCCGGCAGGCTTTGCGCCCATCTTCCTTTTCCTGCCGGCCAGCGCGGGGATGAATGCCGGCTGGATCGTCCCGGCCATGCTGGCGGCGCTCGCGGTCATGCTGATCGCGGCACTCGGATGGCCGATCGTCGCGCTGACCCGCTGGCGCTACAAATATCATTCGACGGCCACCGGCCGGCCGCTGATGCTGCACCGCGCGACCCGACTCACCGCATGGCTGATGCTGATCATCGCGTGCGGCTGGATGGGCATGATCATGGCGCTGAGCAGCGATGTCGCGTATTTCGACGGACGGCTCGATATCTGGATGCGGCTGCTGCAATTGCTGTCGCTCGCCGCCATTGTCGGGACGGCGCTGGCGTTCTGGAATGCCTGGGTGATCGCGACGGGGCCCGAAAAGCGGCGGCTGGCGACGGCCTGGGCAGTCGTCATCGCCTTGTCGGCACTGTTCCTGGTCTGGACGATGTTCGACATGCGGACGCTGACGCCCAGCCTGAACTTCTGACGGTGACGATCTCAACTGCCCTGCCGGGTGCCATCCTGTCGCGATGCGGATCCACCCGTGTCCGATAGGGGGGTGCCGGGGGCGCACCAAAAGACCCTGTTCGGCCACCCGCCCGGGCTGACCGTGCTGTTCATGACCCAGATGTGGGCCGAGTTCTCCTATTTCGGCCTGCAGGCGCTGCTGGTCTATTACATGACCCAGCATCTTGGCTTCAGCCAGGCCAGATCGTCGCTGATCTATGGCGCCTATGGTGCGGCGGCGTTCTTCAGCCCCTTCTTCGGCGGGATCGTCGCGGATCGCTGGCTTGGCCGGACCCGAAGCGTGGTGATCGGCGGCCTGCTGATGATGCTGGGCCATTTCGCGATGGCGTTCGAGGCATTGCTGTTCCCGGCGCTTGCACTGGTCGCGATCGGCAACGGCTTGTTCATGCCGCCCCTGGCCGTCCAGGTCGGCGATCTCTATGCCGATGACGACCCGCGCCAGGCGCAGGCCTTCAGCGCTTATTATATGGGAATCAATCTCGGCGGCCTGCTGGCGCCTCTGGTCTGCGGTACGCTCGGCGAGCTATATGGTTGGCATTGGGGCTTCGGCGCGGCCGGCATCGGCATGCTCGCCGGCGTCGTCATCTATCTTCGCTTCAGGCACCTTCTCCCGAAAGACCCGCAAACCAGGTCGCAGACGCTTCCCGGCGCCCGCGTCGCCTTCACTGCACTCGACTGGAGCAACGCGCGCCTGCTGATCGCGATCATCGCCGTCGTTGTGATGTTCCGGATCGGCTATGAGCAGAGCGGCAATGTCATCGCCTTGTGGGTCGAGCATCAGACCGACCGCGGCATCGACCTGCTCGGCACGCACCTGGAAATTCCGGCGACCTGGTTCCAGTCGATCAACCCGCTGCTGATCATCGTCCTGACGCCGTTCCTGATGCGCTATTGGGCGAAACACGCCGAACGCCACGGCCCGGCGAATCTGTTGTCGCGGATGAGCCTCGGCTGCCTCGTCGCCAGCCTGTCGATGCTGGTGATGGTCGCCGCGGCCGCCCTGAACGCGCGGACCGGGCAGCCGGTCGGCGCGGGCTGGGTGACGGCGTATTTCGTCCTGCTGACGATCGGCGAACTCCTCGTCATCCCGGTGGGGCTGACATTGGTCGGCGCGCTCTCGCCCGTCCAGGTGGCGGCGATGGCGATGGGCGGGTGGTACATTGCCAAGTTCCTCGGCAGCCTGCTCGCCGGCGCGATGGGCGCTTATTGGGGCGTCATTCCGGCAACCGCTTTTTTCGGGATCGGTGCCGGGTCAGTGATGCTCGCGGCGGCTTTCCTCTACGTGCTGGGCAGGATGAGGCCGATCAGGCTCGGCTGACGGGCAGAAGAGATGATTTCAAATCGTTGACCGCCGGCCCCGGAATATGGCACGGGCGCAAACAGGATCAGGGACAGCCGCAAAACGGACCGCAACGCGGTCAGGATCACGGCGCCCCGATGATGATGTGCGGGTGTAGCTCAATGGCAGAGCAGAAGCTTCCCAAGCTCATTTTTGAGCTTTTCATAGCTGCTCATACCATCCCCTTACGATAGCTAACTGGCGTATTTCTCTAGATTTTGTCTCCCCATGCTGACCATAGCGGTTCACCCCTACGCGTCGTATTGTGGAGACAGAAAGGAGACAATTATGCCGAAGATGCTTTTGACGGACCTGTCCGTCCGCGCCTTGAAAGGCTCCTCAAAAAACGAAAAGTTCTTTGACACGAAGACCCCCGGCTTCGGCATCCGAGCAGGCCTCAAGACGAAAACATGGATTGTGATGCGGGGCAGAAACCGCGAACTCGTCACCATCGGGAAATACCCGGACCTATCGCTCGCGGACGCCCGCACCGAGGCCAAGAAGCTCCTATCGACTACGCCAGAGCCGAAGTCGGTTTCCAAAACATGGGCGGTCGCGTGTGACGAATTCCTCACCGAAAACTATAAGGGCTCGACCTCGCGTTGGCCGCATCTCGTCAAGCTCATGCTCAAAAAGCACTTCAAGGGGCTCGACCACCGGCAACTTGCGGAGATCGACGACACGGACATCAGCGTTGTGCTCGACAAGCTCAAGAAGACCCCGTCGGCACAACTTCACGCGTACCGTGCGGCGCGAACTTTCCTGAAGTGGTGTACCCGCCCCCCGCGCAAATGGATCAAGCATTCACCGATGGAGGGCTACGAGCCGCCGAGCAAAGACAAGAAGGGCACCCGGACGCTTACCGACGATGAACTTCGGAAGGTGTGGTACGCCTCAGAAATGGGCTCCAGGCAGGTTTTCCAGCTTATGGTGCTCTGGGGGACGCGCAACGAGGAAACTGCCGTCATACGGCGAGAATGGCTCGTTGAAGGAATGCTCACCATCCCCGGCGACTTCACGAAGAACGGGCGCGACCATTCCATTCCAATCCTCCCGCTCGCACAGTCTATTCTCGACTCCCGTCCCGACTCCGGCCCCTACTTTTTCCAAGGCCGGCACACGAACGAGAAGAGCCTCACGCCGTGGGGCCTGCCGCGCCTCTGCCGTGAAGTGAAGGAAACGTCCGGCACGACCGGTTGGCAGCTCCGCGACATTCGCCGCACGTTCCGATCAAACATGGCACGGCTCAAAGTACCCCGCGAGATTTGCGAGGTACTCATCAACCACGCGCCGCCCGTGCTTGATGAAATATATGACCGTTACGACCGCGTAGAAGAAAAACGCGAAGCTCTGGCGAAGTACGAAGCGTTCATGGTACGGTTGCTCGCCGAGGCTTAACCCTGGGCGTCATGACGCTCCCTAACGGGAGTGACATGACATGAGGTTGCTATCGAAGAAGCAAGTGCGTGAGATGGTCTTGTACAGCCCACAGCACATTGCCCGCCTGGAGGCGGCCGGGAAGTTCCCTAAACGGGTACAACTCGGTCCCGGAAGGGTCGGGTGGGTCGATGAGGAAGTACAGAGCTGGCTCACCGCACGCATTGCAGAACGCGATACGCCCGGCTCCTGAACGGAGTCACTTAAGGCCGATGGGAAACCATCGGCCTTTTTTCGGCGGCCTCACCCCTATACAGCTACGGCATAGGCTCCCCTATACTGTATGCCCATGGAGATGCTGAAAATGTGCTGCTTTCACAGGGTCATGCGCTAAGCAGCGGGCCACGACCTCCCTTCTCTTCCTTTTCCAGAGACGGGTCGACGCCCTCACGGCGTCGACCTTAGCCCGTCTTATTCACCGGGAGCCTGGGATCGGGTTGGCGGACGTAGCGTAAGTTACTGATCTGG
>NZ_BAAAEH010000049.1:0-83703 GCF_039522915.1 Sphingomonas oligophenolica | reverse complement strand
AGCCGACACGCCATGACCAACCGCCGACCAAACCCGAACACCAACCTCGTGAATAAGACGGGCTAGATAGTCAGACCATTCCTGCATCATCAGAACTCGCTCCTTCCAGTACTCACCACGGGCATAGGCGCGGCGCACCCCGTCAGATTCGACATGGGCGAGCTGCCGCTCAATCGCGTCAGGGTGCCATTTTCCCATCTCGTTGAGCAGGGTGCTTGCCATCGCCCGAAAGCCGTGACTGGTCATCTCGTCGCCCGAGTAACCTAACCTGCGCAGCGCGCCGTTGAGAGCGTTCTCCGACATTGGCCTCTCAAGAGACTGGAAGCCGGGGAAGACGTATCGACCGCTGCCTGTGATCTCCCGGACCTCCCTCAAGATCAAAACAGATTGGTGTGAGAGGGGCACGCGGTGCGGGCGGCGCATCTTCATCTTCCCGGCAGGGATTGACCAGATGGCGGCCTCAAAGTCGATCTCTGTCCATTCTGCGTGGCGAAGCTCACCGGGACGGACAAAGACGTGAGGTGCCAGACGTAATGCGGCCCTGGTCACCATGTGACCGCTGAATCCGTCGATCGCGCGAAGGAGCGGCCCCACTTCCTGAGTGTTTGTAATCGCGGCGAGGTGTTTGACCTTCGGCGTTGTTAAGGCATCACGCAACCCGGCCGACAAGTCATGCTCCGCACGACCGGTGGCGATCGCATAGCGGAAAACTCTGCCGCATACGCTGCGAAGGCGGCGGGCACTTTCATGGCGGCCTCTGCCTTCGACGTTTCGCAGCACGCCCAAAAGCTCAGGAGTCGTGATCTCGTTGATCTTTCGGTCGCCAAGCGCGGGATATGCGAACGCGAGGAGCCACCTCGCCTTGGAAAGCGTTATTTCTTCCAGACCTTCCCGTTCGCGCTTCGCCAACCACTCTTCCGCGACCGCCTTGAATGAGCAGGTCGCGTCAAACTTTGCTTGTTCGACATCCTCCTTGCGCTTCACGGCCGGATCTACTCCGGCGGCCAGGAGCTTGCGCGCCTCCTCGCGTTTCGCG
This sequence comes from Sphingomonas oligophenolica, assembly GCF_039522915.1. Classification (NCBI taxonomy): domain Bacteria; kingdom Pseudomonadati; phylum Pseudomonadota; class Alphaproteobacteria; order Sphingomonadales; family Sphingomonadaceae; genus Sphingomonas; species Sphingomonas oligophenolica. The sequence continues at coordinate 82,667 of NZ_BAAAEH010000049.1, read as the reverse complement.
CGCGCGTCGGCGAGCCCTACGTCTGGAAAGACGCCCAGCGCCATTGTCCGGTACTTGCCGTCAAAGCGATAGTTGAGCCGCCAGTAGCGGCCTCCTTGCGGGGTCACGAGGAGGTGGAGCCCGCGCTCATCGGCGAGCTTATAGGGCTTTGGACCAGGCTTCGCTTTGGTAACCGCGAGAGAAGAAAGGGCCATGGGGGTATCTCCAGAAGCCCTCATGGCTCCTTCCCCCAAATATACCCTCAGATACCCTCAATCCCCAAGAATGCCCCCGGATTTGAGCGGACGCAAAAACGGGAAAAGTCGCACTTTTCAGCGACTTTTCCGATTAGTGTGGATGCCCCCGGACGGGGAATGGTGCCCAGAAGAGGACTCGAACCTCCACGCCCTTGCGAGCGCCAGCACCTGAAGCTGGTGCGTCTACCAATTCCGCCATCTGGGCACGGGGTAGGGGGCGCGCCTTAGGTTAGGCTCGTGCGCCTTGTCAACACGGGCTGAGCTGGGGCAAGGGGGCGCGACACATCCCCCGACACATCAGGGGCAGGACATCAGGCAGGGCAGCACGGCATGAAGGACAAGCTGGTTATCGTGATCGGCGGCGGCGGGTTCCTCGGCCGCTACGTCACGCAGGAATTGCTCAAGGCAGGCGCCCGGGTTCGCATCGCCCAGCGCGATCCCCGCGAGGCGCTGTTCCTGAAGCCCCAGGGCGGGCTCGGCCAGATCCAGTTCGTCGCGGCCGATGTCGGCAAGCCCGAGACCATCGCCCGCGCCCTCGCCGGCGCCGATGCGGTGGTCAATCTCGCCGGCAGCTTCTCGAATCTCGAGGCGGTGCTGGTGACGGGCGCCAGGACCGTCGCCGAAGCCGCCGCCGCGGCGGGCGTGGCGAGCCTCGTCCATATTTCGGCGATCGGCGCCGATCCCGAATCGCCTGCCGCTTATGGCCGGGCCAAGGCGGCCGGCGAGGCGGCGGTCCAGGCCGCCTTCCACGCCGCGACGATTCTGCGCCCGTCGATCATCTTCGGTCGCGAGGATCAGTTCGTGAATCGCTTCGCCGCAATGATCTCGGCGCTGCCGGTGGTGCCGGTGCTGCGCGCCGGCGCCCGGTTCCAGCCGGTCTATGTCACTGACGTCGCCCAGGCCGTGGTGGCTGCGCTTGGCAATTCGGCCGCGGCCGGCAAGGTCTTCGAGCTTGGCGGCCCGGACATCGTGTCGATGGGCGGCCTGATCCGCTGGATTGCCCGGGCGATCGGCCGAAATCCTGCAATCCTGGAGCTTCCCGATGTCGTTGGCGGCCTGATCGCCTTTGGCGGCTTCCTGCCCGGCGCGCCGATCACGCGCGATCAGTGGCGCATGCTCGCGCGCGACACGGTCGTCACCGGTGCCGACGGGCTTGCGGCGCTCGGCGTCACGCCGACGCCGATGGACGCGGTCGCGCCGGGCTGGCTCGTCCGCTACCGGCGCCACGGCCGGTTCGGCGCGCACGTCGCGGCCTGACCCGCTCGACATCAACCAGCGTCTCATCATGCGGCCAGGCCGCGTGTAATCTGACCGCGGCAAAGCCGCTCGGGGGTAAAAGCGCGTGAACGATCTGATCACCACCATCTTGCTCGGCATCGTCGAGGGCGTGACCGAATTCCTGCCGGTCTCCTCCACCGGCCATCTCATCCTCGCCGGCGCGCTGCTCGGCTATGACGATTCGCGCTGGCAGCTGTTCAACATCGTCATTCAGCTCGGCGCGATCCTCGCTGTCGTCGTGCTGTACTGGCGCACCTTCTGGGCCGTGATGCTCGGCCTCGTGAAACGCGAGCCGCATTCGGTCCGCTTCGTCCGCAACCTGCTCATCGCTTTCCTGCCGGCGGCAGCGATCGGCCTGGCGTTTCGCAAGCAGATCGAGGCATTGCTGCTCCAGCCGATCGTCGTCGCCATCGCGCTGATTGTCGGCGGCGTCGCGATCCTCGTCATCGAATGGCTGGTCAAGCCGGGCAAGACGGTCGGCGTCGCCGACATTCCGGCGTCGAAGGCGGTCGGGATCGGTTTCCTGCAATGCCTTGCCATGATTCCGGGGGTGAGCCGCTCCGGGGCGACGATCCTCGGCGCGCTGACGCTGGGGGTCGAGCGCCGTACCGCTGCCGAATTCAGCTTCTTCCTGGCGATCCCGACCATGCTAGGCGCCAGCGTCCTCGAGCTCGTCAAGCACCATGATACGCTCGCCACCGCGCAGGGCGTCGGCATCAGCGAAATCGCGATCGGCTTCGTGGTCGCGTTCATCGTGGCGCTGCTGGTGGTGCGCTGGTTCGTCGGCATTGTCGGCCGCCGTGGCTTCGGCCCCTTCGCCTGGTATCGAATCATCGTCGGCACCGCCGCGCTGGTCTGGCTTCTGACCAAATAGGTCCGATATGGTCTTTTAAAATGGTGGAACGATCCATTTAACCCGGAAAATCACCTATCGGCCTAAGTTATAGGACAGCATAGCTTACCTATTATGCTGATTCTGCGTGACAAGGACGCGGAATCATGATTAGGCGCGCCCAGATTTGGGGCGAAAATCATGGCCGGTGATTCCACGTTGAAATTTGTCGATCGGGAACAATCCTATCCCGGCAAGCGCGCGCCCAAGATGCGTGCCGAGGATTTCCGGGAGATCGCCGATCGCTATGCGCCGGTCGCCGCGGAGGAACAGGCCGGCCGCTGCTCGCAATGCGGCGTGCCTTATTGCTCGGTGCACTGCCCGCTTCACAACCATATTCCGGATTGGCTGCGCCTCACCGCCGAGGGCCGGCTCCGCGAAGCCTATGAGCTCAGCAACGCCACCTCGACCATGCCCGAGATCTGCGGCCGCATCTGCCCGCAGGATCGGCTGTGCGAGGGCAATTGCGTGATCGAATTCTCCGGCCACGGCGCGGTGACGATCGGCTCGGTCGAGAAGTTCATCACTGATACCGCCTGGGAAGAAGGCTGGGTCGAGCCGCTGGTGCCGGGCCCGGCGCGCGGCCAGTCGGTCGGGGTGATCGGCGCCGGACCGGCCGGCCTCAGCGCGGCCGAATATTGCCGCGCGCTCGGCTATGACGTTCATGTCTATGACCGGCATGATCGCGCCGGCGGTTTGCTCACCTATGGCATTCCCGGTTTCAAGCTCGAGAAATATGTGGTCACCCGTCGGGTCGAGCGGCTGAAGGCGGGCGGCATCGTCTTCCACGAGAGCTTCGAGGTCGGCCGCGATGCCAGCCTCGATGATCTCCGCCAGCGCCACGACGCTATCCTGATCGCGACCGGCGTGTACAAGCCCCGCGCGATCAAGGCGCCGGGCGTCGGCAGCGACGGCGTGGTCGAGGCGCTCGAGTATCTCACTGCGTCGAACCGCAAGGGCTTCGGCGATGCGGTGCCCGCGTTCGACAATGGCAGCCTCGACGCGGCCGGCAAGCATGTCGTGGTGATCGGCGGCGGCGATACGGCGATGGACTGCGTCCGCACTGCGATCCGCCAGGGCGCGACCTCGGTCAAATGCCTTTATCGCCGCGATCGCGCCAACATGCCCGGCTCGCAGCGCGAGGTCGCCAATGCCGAGGAGGAAGGCGTCGAGTTCGTCTGGCTCTCCGCGCCCCAGGCTTTCGATGCCGATGAGCGCGTCACCGGCGTCCGCGCGACCCGGATGCGCCTCGGCGCCGCCGACGCGAGCGGCAGGCGTGCGCCTGAGCCGGAGCCGGACAGCAATTTCGCGCTCCCCGCCGATCTCGTCATCAAGGCGCTCGGCTTCGATGCCGAGGAGCTGCCGGTGCTGTTCGGCGCCCCCGAGCTCGGCGTCACCCGCTGGGGCACGGTGCTGGTCGACAACAAGACGCTGATGACCTCGCTCGACGGAGTCTTCGCGGCGGGCGACATCGTCCGCGGCGCAAGCCTCGTCGTCTGGGCGATCCGCGACGGGCGCGATGTCAGCACGGCGATGCATGCATGGCTCAAGGCGAAGGCAGCGGCAGGGAGGAAAGCGGCATGAAGAGCTTGAACCGGCTGATTTTGGCGGCTGGTCTCGCCGTGCTTCCCGTCGTCGCGACCGCCCAGGCGGCGGCGCCTGTCGCTGTGGCGCCGGTCGATCCGGAGCGGCTGGCCGCGGCCAGGGCGCTGATGGATCAGATCATGCCGCCCGCGACGCGTAACCAGATGATGTCCGCGATGACCCAGTCCATGATGGGTCAAATGGTGCAGGCGCTCCGCACTGACCCCACTCTGGCCGCGGTGCTGGAAAAGGACCCCAGGGCGCGGGCCCTCTTCGAGCACTTCATGCAACGGCAGCAGGAGCAGTCGACGCAACAGCTCCTCGCCAATCTGCCCGGAATGTTCGACGCCATGGCACGAGCCTATGCGCGGCGCTTCACGCTCGCGCAGTTGCACGACATGGCGACCTTTTTTGCGACGCCGACTGGTCAGGTCTATCTCGCCCAGGCGCCGACCATCATGAGCGACCCCGACGTCGCCGCCTGGATGGGCGATGTGATGCGTAGCTCGATGCAGCGCATGCCTGCCGAGATGGCCAAGCTGATGGCCGACCTTAAGGCGCTGGACAGCAAGGATAATGCACATGGTGGCTGATTCAGAACGCATCCGCCTCGCAGCGGAAGGCATGTACCGCCCCGAATTCGAATCCGATGCCTGCGGCGTCGGCCTCGTCGCCGCGACTGACGGCACGCCGTCGCGCCGCGTCGTCCAGTCGGCGATCGATGCGCTGAAGGCGGTCTGGCATCGCGGCGCGGTCGATGCCGACGGCAAGACCGGCGACGGCGCCGGCCTGCATGTCGATCTGCCGCTCAAATTCTTCGACGATGCGATTGCCGCCTCGGGCCACAAGGCCGCGCCGAACCGGCTCGCGGTCGGCATGATCTTCCTGCCGCGCACTGATCTCGGCGCGCAGGAGGCGTGCCGGACGATCGTCGAGAGCGTGATCATCGAGGAAGGCTATACCATCTATGGCTGGCGCCAGGTGCCGGTCGACGTCTCGGTCATCGGCTTGAAGGCGCAGGCCACCCGCCCCGAGATCGAGCAGATCATGATCGCCGGGCCGCTCCCCGGGGAGCAGAGCGCCGCCGAGTTCGAGAAGAATCTCTATCTCGTCCGCCGCCGGATCGAGAAGCGCGTGATCGCAGCGCAGATCCAGGGCTTCTATGTCTGCTCGCTGTCGTGCCGCTCGATCATCTACAAGGGGCTGTTCCTCGCCGAGAGCCTGTCGGTCTTCTATCCCGATCTGCAGGATCAGCGCTTCGAGAGCCGGGTCGCGATCTTCCACCAGCGCTATTCGACCAACACCTTCCCGCAATGGTGGCTTGCCCAGCCCTTCCGCTGTCTCGCCCATAATGGCGAGATCAACACGATCCGCGGCAACAAGAACTGGATGCTCAGCCACGAGATCAAGATGGCGAGCCTCGCCTTTGGCGAGCATTCGGAGGACATCAAGCCGGTCATCCCCGCCGGCGCCAGCGACACCGCCGCGCTCGACGCCACCTTCGAGGCGATCTGCCGGTCGGGCCGCGACGCGCCGACCGCAAAGCTGATGCTCGTGCCCGAGGCCTGGGGCCCGAAGGGCGAGATGCCCAAGGCGCATCTCGACATGTACAAATATCTCGCCAGCGTGATGGAGCCGTGGGACGGCCCCGCCGCGCTCGCGATGACTGACGGCCGCTGGGCCGTGGCCGGCATGGACCGCAACGCGCTCCGCCCGCTGCGCTATACCCGCACCAGCGACGGGCTCCTGATCGTCGGCTCGGAAAGCGGCATGGTCGTCGTCTCCGAATCGAGCATCGTCGAAAAGGGCCGGCTCGGTCCCGGGCAGATGATCGCCGTCGATCTCGAACAGGGCATCGTGCTCGGCGACCGCGCGATCAAGGATCGCATCGCCGCCGAGGCCGATTATGCCACGATGATCGGCAATTTTCTCGGCACCGCCGATCTGCCGCCGGCCCCCGCTGACTCAACCGTCCGCTTCCCGCGCGGCGAGCTGACCCGCCGCCAGATCGCGGCCGGGCAGACGCTCGAGGACATGGAGCTGATCCTGTCGCCGATGATCGAAAGCGCCAAGGAAGCGATCGGTTCGATGGGCGACGATACGCCGCTCGCGGTGATCTCGGACAAGCCCCGGCTGATCAGCCAGTTCTTCCGCCAGAATTTCAGTCAGGTCACCAATCCGCCGATCGATTCGCTGCGCGAGCGCCATGTCATGTCGCTCAAGACGCGCTTCGGCAATCTCGCCAACATCCTCGATACCGAGGATCGGCGCGATGGCGTTCTGGTGCTCGAATCGCCGGTGCTGACCGGCGCCGACTGGGCGCGGCTGAAGGCCTTTTTCGGCGCCAAGGTCGCCGAGATCGACTGCACCTTCGAAAGCGGCGGCGCCGCCGATACATTGCGCGGCGCCATCCAGCGCATCCGGAACGAAGCCGAGCAGGCAGTGCGCGAGGGCAAGAGCGAGTTGTTCCTGTCCGACATGAACATCGGGCCTGACCGGATCGGCATCGCCGGTGTGCTCGCGGCGGCGGCGGTCCACACCCATCTGGTGCGCAAGGGCCTGCGCTCCTATGCCAGCATCAACATCCAGACCGCCGAATGCCTCGACACCCATTATTATGCGGTGCTGATCGGTGTCGGCGCGACGACGGTCCACGCCTATCTGTCCGAGGCATCGATCGTCGATCGCCATGAACGCGGCCTGTTCGACGAGCTGACGCTGGCCGAATGCCTGTCGCGGCATCGCTATGCGGTCGATGAAGGGCTGCTCAAGATCATGTCGAAGATGGGGATCGCGGTGATCTCCAGCTATCGCGGCGGCTATAATTTCGAGGCGGTCGGTCTTTCGCGCGCGCTGGTCAACGATCTCTTCCCGGGCATGCCCGCCAAGATCTCGGGCGAAGGCTATGCCTCGCTTCACCTCAATGCGGCGCTGCGCCACGAAAAGGCGTTCGATTCGAGCGTCGCCACGCTGCCGATCGGCGGTTTCTATCGCCAGCGCCACACCGGCGAGACGCATGCCTATTCGGCCCAGCTCATGCATTTGCTGCAGACGGCGGTCGCGACCGACAGCTATTCGACCTATCTGCAATTCTCGCGCGGGGTGGAGGCGCTGCCGCCCATCTATCTGCGCGATCTGCTTCAGTTCAATTTCCCGAACGAAGGCCTGCCGGTCGACCAGGTCGAATCGATCACCGAGATCCGCAAGCGTTTCGTGACCCCCGGCATGTCGCTCGGCGCGCTGAGCCGCGAGGCGCACGAGACGCTGGCGATCGCGATGAACCGGATCGGCGCCAAGGCGGTGTCGGGCGAGGGCGGCGAGGACAAGGCGCGCTTCACGCCTTTCCCCAACGGCGACAATGCCAATTCGGGCGTCAAGCAGATCGCCTCGGGCCGCTTCGGCGTCACCGCTGAATATCTGAACGCCTGTGACGAGATCGAGATCAAGGTTGCCCAGGGCGCAAAGCCCGGCGAGGGCGGCCAGCTGCCCGGCTTCAAGGTAACCGAGTTCATCGCCAAGCTCCGCCACGCGACCCCCGGGGTGATGCTGATCAGCCCGCCGCCGCACCACGATATCTATTCGATCGAGGATCTGGCGCAGCTCATCTATGATCTGAAGCAGATCAACCCGGTCGCCCGGGTCTGCGTCAAGCTGGTCAGCTCGGCCGGCATCGGCACGGTCGCGGCCGGAGTCGCCAAGGCCCATGCCGACGTCATCCTGATCGCCGGCCATGTCGGCGGAACGGGCGCGTCCCCGCAGACGAGCATCAAATATGCCGGCACGCCATGGGAAATGGGCCTGTCGGAGGTCAACCAGACGCTGACCCTCAATGGCCTGCGCGGCCGGATCAAGCTGCGCACCGATGGTGGCCTCAAGACCGGGCGCGACATCGTCATCGCCGCGATCCTCGGCGCCGAGGAGTTCGGCATCGGCACGCTCTCGCTGGTCGCGATGGGCTGCATCATGGTTCGGCAATGCCATTCGAACACCTGCCCGGTCGGCGTCTGCACCCAGGACGAGCGGCTTCGCGCCAAGTTCACCGGCACGCCCGAGAAGGTCATCAACCTGATGACCTTCATCGCCGAGGAAGTGCGCGACATCCTTGCCCGGCTCGGTTTCAGGAGCCTCGACGAAGTGATCGGCCGCACTGAGCTGCTCCGTCAGGTCAGCCGCGGCGCCGAGCATCTCGACGATCTCGATCTCAACCCGATCCTCGCCAAGGTCGATGCCGATGATGCCGAGCGGCGCTTCTCGCTCTCGACCTTCCGCAACGAAGTGCCCGACAGCCTCGATGCGCAGATGATCAAGGATGCGGCCGCTGTCTTCTCGCGCGGCGAGAAGATGCAGCTGACCTATTCGGTGCGCAACACGCACCGCGCGGTCGGTACGCGGCTGTCGAGCGAGATCACGCGGAAATTCGGCATGTCGGCGCTTGCCGATGGCCATGTGCTGGTCCGCCTGCGCGGCAGCGTCGGCCAGTCGCTCGGCGCGTTCCTGTGCAAGGGCATCACCCTCGAAGTGTTCGGCGATGCCAACGACTATGTCGGCAAGGGCCTGTCGGGCGGCATCATTGCCGTCCGCCCGCCGCCCCGCTCGATGCTGGCGAGCCAGGACAATACGATCATCGGCAATACGGTGCTCTATGGCGCGACAGCGGGCAGCCTGTTCGCGGCCGGCCAGGCGGGCGAACGCTTCGCGGTGCGCAATTCGGGCGCGACCGTGGTGGTCGAGGGCTGCGGCGCCAATGGCTGCGAATATATGACCGGCGGCACTGCGGTGGTGCTCGGCCAGGTCGGCGCCAATTTCGGTGCCGGCATGACCGGGGGCATGGCCTTTGTCTATGATGCCGATGGCAGCTTCGAGCGTCGCGCCAACCCCGAAAACATCGTCTGGCAACGCCTGTCGTCAATGCATTGGGAGGCAGTCCTGCTCAACCTCGTCCGCGCCCACCATGCCGCGACGGACAGCAAATGGTCGGCCAGCCTGCTCGATGACTGGGGCCGGGTGATCGACAATTTCTGGCAGGTCGTGCCGAAGGAGATGCTGACCCGCCTGGCGCATCCGCTCGACGATCGGGTGGAGATGGTCGCGGCTGAATAGACGGTCAGGGGGCAGCCGCCACCAGATCGGTCAGCGCGAAGTCGGCACCCTTGAAGAGCAGCGGCGCATTCAGGCTTCGGGCCAGCGCATACGCCATGCAGTCGCCATAGTTGAGCGCGGCGGGGTGTCTCCCTTTGCCGAAGCGGAGGAAAGCGGAGAGGGCGTGGTCGGCAAGCGCCTGGTCGAACGCGATGACCTTCGTTTGTGATGCATCGAGGATGATCGTCGTTGCGTCCATGGGATCGCGCACGCCGCGCCCTGCCAGGAGGATCCGGGTTTCGAGCAGTGTCGGTGCGCCGATGACGGTCGGTGTTCCGATCATGACGTGCAGGAATTTTTCGGCTTCGGGCTCGTCGAGCGCGATCGCCACGATCGCCGAGCTATCGACGACAATCACGAAAGATAAGGCTGCTCGGTTATGCCGTCGCGATCATAGCCGAGGATGTCGTCCTCATTCCGCGACCGGTCGATGCCGTCGCGCGCGATTCGGTCCTGAAGCGCGCGAACGGTCGCGATCCGGCGCGCCACTTCCTCGTCCGTCAAAGGTGTCATGCCTTCGCGCTCGAGCTCGCGGCGCACCGCTACGCCGATTGCCTGCACCATGCTGCTCTGCCGTTTGTTGGCGAGCTGACGAATCATGCGCTCGATCTCGCCATGCTTGATGCTCAGTCCCATTGACGGCCTCGATCCATAATATTCGAGATTTTTATATAATCATTCTGGCTTCGGCGCAATCGCGCCGTCACGCCTTCCCCAGCCAGCCAAGCCGAACTAACACGGCGCCATGTGGCAGCTTTACCAATTCCCCCTGTGCCCCTTTTCCCGGAAAGTCAGGCTCCTGCTCGGCGAAAAGGGCGTCGGCTATGAACTCGTCCGCGAATCCCCTTGGGACCGGCGTGACGAATTCCTCGACATGAACCCGACCGGCCAGGTGCCGGTGATGGCCGATCCGACCCGCAACATCCTCCTGATGGATTCGATGGCGATCTGCGAGTATCTCGAGGAGACGGTCGACAAGGCGGCGATGATCAACGGCACTGCGGTCAACCGCGCCGGGATCAGGCGGCTGGTCGCCTGGTTCGATGCTCAATTCTTTCAGGACGTCACTGCGCCCTTGCTCAGCGAACGGATGATGAAGCGCCTCGTCACCAAGGCCTCGCCCGATGCCAAGGTGCTCCGCGAGGCAATGAAGGCGGCCGAGCGCCACCTCGACTATACTGATTATCTGCTCGATCATCACAACTGGATGGCCGGCGCGACGATGAGCCTCGCTGATCTCGCCGCGGCGGCGCAGATCTCGGTTGCCGATTATCTCGGCGGGGTCGACTGGAAGGGCCATGAGCAGACCGCGCGCTGGTATCGCGGCTTCAAGAGCCGGCCGAGCTTCAGGCCCTTGCTGTCCGAACGGATGGAAGGCATTTCGCCGCCCAAATCCTATGACGATGTGGATTTCGACTTCTGATGCATAAGGTGCCCGATCCCCATGCGGCTGAGGCAGCCACGATCGGCTTCGACGATTTCCTCGCCGTCGATATCCGCATCGGCACGATCGTCGAGGCGCTGCCCTTTCCCGAGGCGCGCAAGCCGGCCTACCGGCTGGTGATCGATTTCGGCCCGGTGATCGGCATCAAGCGCTCCTCGGCCCAGATCACCGAGCATTACACGCTTGAGGATCTGCCCGGCCGGCAGGTGGCCGCGGTCGTCAATTTCCCGCCGCGCCAGATCGGCCCGATGATGTCCGAGGTGCTGACGCTCGGCTTTCCCGATGCCGAGGGCCGGGTCGTTTTGATCGGCCCGAGCGTTCCCGTTCCCGATGGTGGCAGGCTCTTCTAACCCCGGGATCAGGATCGGAACCGCCGGCTGGTCGCTCACCAAGGGAATTGGCGAGCGCTTTCCGCAGGGGGGCAGCCATCTCGAGCGCTATGCGGCGCTGTTCAACGCGGTCGAGATCAACTCCAGTTTCCATCGCCCGCACCGGCCCGACACTTATGCACGCTGGGCGGCAAGCGTGCCGACCGGCTTTCGCTTCGCGGTCAAGCTGCCCAAGGCGATCAGCCACGAACGCCGCCTGGCCAATTGCGACGACCTGCTCGCCCGCTTTGCCGGCGAGGTCGCCCATCTGGGCGACAAGCGTGGCCCTCTCCTGGTCCAGCTGCCGCCGAGCTTCGCTTTCCACCCCATCCTGGCCGCAGCCTTCTTCGACCGTGCCGCCACGATGCTCGGCAAGGCGATCGTCTGCGAACCGCGACATCCGACCTGGTTCGCACCCGATGCGACTGCGCTGCTGGTTGCCCACCGCGTCTCCCGCGTCGCCGCCGATCCTGCCCCGGTTCCGGAGGCAGCGCAGCCAGGCGGCTGGCCTGGCCTGCGTTACACCCGCCTGCACGGATCGCCGCACATGTACCGGTCGCCCTATGATGCGGCAGCGATTGCCCGTTACGCCGATGCGGCCCGCGGCTCGACGGTGGAAAGCTGGACTATCTACGACAACACGACCACCGGCGCCGCGCTCCACAACGCGCTCGACATGCTCGATCGTGTCACGGCGACCTGACGCCGTCTCGGCCCGACTCCTCGACGATGGCAGGGCGGCGCTCTGGAGCCGCCGAGCCAGCTCGATTCAACAACAGCCCGAATCGGTGCACAGTGTGAACCGCATGGGCGCAAACCCGGCTCGCTCTTTCACATGACAGTTGAACAGTCAGCGCTGGTCTCGTTCCTGTTCGGGCACATGCTTTCGCTGTTACGGGTGGGGCTTTCCCTGTTCGGCGCGACGACTTTCCCTGTTATCTCAATAACAGGGAAAGTATAAGGCACTGGTAGTAAAAGAAAATTTACCGGAACAGGGAAAGAAAAAATCGCTTTCCCTGTTCTTTCCCTGTAACCAGGCCGGAACAGCGAAAAGCGGCTGATCTTATGCGTGCCTGTCGCGGTCGCTTCGCCGCGCGCGTCCGGTCAGCCCTCGAGGCTCTTCGATGCCTGCTCGAACATATCCTTGGACAGGCCCGGCGTCCCGACGATCCGCTCCAGTTCGGCCCGCATCAGGTCGCCGCGCGCCGCGTCGAAACGGCGCCAGCGGCCAAGCGGCGGGATCAGCTTGGCGGCGGTCTGCGGATTGAGCTTGTCGAGCGCGATCAGCTGGTCGGTGACGAAGCGATAGCCGGCGCCGTTGCCGGAATGAAAGGCGCGCTGGTTGACGCTGAACGCACCGACCAGCGCCCGGGCGCGATTGGGGTTGGCCAGCGTGAAGTCGCGGTGCCCGGCAAGCTCCTGCACCGTCGCCAGCGTGTCGTCGCGCGACGACAGCGCCTGGGTCGAGAACCATTTGTCGAGGACGAGCGCATTGTCCGAATAGCGGTTGTAGAAGATGTCGAGCGCAGCGATCCGCCGGTCTGACGCGCCATTGACGAGCGTGGTCAGCGCGCCCTGGCGATCAGTCATATTGTCCGCCGCTTCGAACTGCGCGAAGGCAAGCGCGGCCGCCTCGTCGCCGCCATTCGCGGCGATATAGCCGAGCGCCACCGTCCGCAGCCGGCGCAGGCCCTTGGCGAGCGGCGAATATTCGAAACGGGTGGCGCTTGCCGCATCATATTCGGCCCGCCACCTGGCATCGAGCGCATGGCCGATATCGCGGCGCAACGCCTCGCGTGCCGTGAAGATCGCCTCGGGATCGACCACCGGCATCTGGTCGCCGATGAAGCTTTCCGACGGCAGCAGCACTGCCTCCGCGACAAAGGCGCGGTCGAGTTGCGGGTCGTCGAGGGTGTTGACGATCGCGTCGATCACTGCCTGGTGATTGGCCCGGCCCTGATTGGCACCGGCGACCAGCGTGTCGAGCATCAGTTGCTGCATCGCCTCGTAGCGCGCGAACGGATCATCGTCATGCGCCGAGAGGAAGGCGAGGTCGGCGGCGGTCCGGTCGGTCTCGACGATCACCGGCGCTGAAAAGCCGCGGTTGATCGAGAGCACCGGTCGCTGGGTGACGGTCTCGAAGCTGATCCGCTCCTCGGCACCGGTCAGGATGACCAATTGCTCGGGGCCGATCGGCTTCGCTGTTTCGGCGCCGAACAGCTTGAGTCTCAGCGGCAGCACCATCGGCGCCTTGTCGGGTTCGCCCGGCGTCGGCAGCGTGCGCTGCGACAGGGTCAGCACGGCGCGCCCGCTGCCGGCGTCGTGCTCGATCGACGCGGTAACCCGCGGCGTGCCGGCCTGGCTGTACCAGAGGCGGAACTGGCCAAGGTCGATCCCGCCCGCTTCCTCCATGCAGGCGACGAAATCCTCGCAGGTGGCGGCGGTGCCGTCGAAGCGCTCGAAATAAAGGTCGGTGGCGGCGCGGAATCGCTTCGGCCCCAGCATCGTCGCCATCATCCGGATGACCTCGGCGCCCTTGTTGTAGATCGTCGCCGTGTAGAAGTTGGAGATCTCCTGATAGGCGTCCGGGCGGATCGGATGCGCGAGCGGCCCGGCATCCTCGGGGAATTGCGCGGCGCGCAGGCCCCGTACATCCTCGATCCGCTTGACAGCGGCGGAGCCCTGGTCGGCGGAAAAGCTCTGGTCGCGAAAGACAGTGAAGCCCTCTTTCAGCGAAAGCTGGAACCAGTCGCGGCAGGTGACCCGGTTGCCCGACCAGTTGTGGAAATATTCATGCGCGACGACGGCTGCGATCGCGTCGAAATCATAATCGGTCGCCGTGTCGGGATCGGCCAGCACATAGCGCGAATTGAAGATGTTGAGGCCCTTGTTCTCCATCGCGCCGAAGTTGAAATCGTCGACCGCGACGATGTTGAACACATCGAGATCATATTCGCGGCCATAGACCCGCTCGTCCCAGGCCATCGCGGTCTTGAGCGCCTCGAGCGCATGGTCGGTCTTGCTGAGGTCGCCGGCGCGGACCCAGATGCCGAGGGCCACTTCGCGCCCCGATCCGGTGACGAAGGTCGCGCGATTGGCGACCAGGTCGCCCGCGACCATCGCGAACAGGTAGCAGGGCTTGGGGAAGGGATCGTGCCACTCCGCCCAATGCCGCCCATCGCCGAGCGTGCCCGAGTCGACCGGATCGCCATTGGCGAGCAGCACCGGGAAGCGCGCCTTGTCGGCCGTCATCCGCACCTTGTAGCGGCTGAGCACATCGGGCCGGTCAGGGAAGAAGGTGATGCGGCGAAAGCCCTCGGCCTCGCACTGGGTGCAGAGATTGCCGCCCGAGGCATAGAGCCCCATCAGCTGGGTATTGCGCTCGGGCGCGACCTCGACCTCGGTCTCGATGGTATGCGCCGATCCCGACAGCGGAATCACCAGCGTCTCATCCTCGATCCGCCAGTCATTGATCGGAGTGCCGTCGACCATGACGGTGATCGGCACCTGCCCGCCGCCATCGAGCCTGATCGGCTCGTCATGCGCGCTCTCGCGGATCACGTGCAATGTCGCCTTCACCCGCGTCGCCGCCGGATCGAGATCGAAATCGAGCGCGATCTCGGGCACCAGCCAGTCGGGAGGACGATAATCCTCGCGGCGGGTGACGTGCGGATGGGCGGCGGTCTGAACGTCGAGCATGTCGGCGGATGTAAGGGCCGCTTCCCGCCTGTGCCACCGAAATCGCCCCGTTGCGGATGTGCCCGGCCGGATCGCCTCGGATTGTGCCCGCGCCAGCGAGGGTGCTACGCCACCGGCAATGCGGCTGGGCAAAGGAAAAGCCATGTTTCGATCGATCGGCGCGCTCATGCTGGCGAGCGCCGCCGCGACTGCGTTCGCCCATGCCGCGCCAGCTGGTCAAGCCAATGATCCGGCCGCGATCAACGCGATCGTCAACGCCCCGCTTCCCGATGATCAGGCGGCGATGAAAGCCCATGTGATGTTCCTCGCCTCGGATGCGATGCGCGGTCGCGAGGCGGGAAGTCCGGAATTCGACATCGCCGCTCAATATGTCGCGGCGCAATTCTATGCGGCCGGGCTCAGACCGGCGGGTGACGATGGCGGCTATCTGCAAAAGGTGCCGCTCGTCACCTATCACGCCGCCGACAAGGGCGATCTCGTCCTGTCGCGCAAGGATGCCGCGCCGCAGCGGCTGGTGTTCGGCGAGGATTATGTGCCCGGCGCGAATGCCGGCAAGACTGAGACGGCGCTCGACGCGCCGGTGGTGTTCGTCGGCTACGGCATCGTCGCGCCGCAGTATAAGCGCAACGATTATGCCGGCGTCGATGTGAAGGGCAAGATCGTCGCCTATTTCGGCGGCGCGCCGCGCGGTTACCAAAGCGAGGAGCGCGCCCATTTCGCGAGCGCCGGCACCAAGGCGGTCATCGCTGAAGCGCGTGGCGCCGTCGGCGCGATCCTGCTGCAGCGCGGCCTGGCCGATGCAGGGCCGGGGTGGGATCGTGCCCGTACCACCTGGGCCCGTCCCGACGGTACCGGCGAGGTTGCCGGCGTGCCCCAGCTCGCCACGCTGAGCGACAAGGGCGCGGCCAAGCTCTTCGCGGGCGCCGAGATGGCCTGGACGGCGATCGCCAAACACGCCTCGGTCGACGATGCCGAGTTCAAGGCGGAGCAATTGCCCGGCAGCCTGACCGTCGCGCTGAGGACTGCGTTTCAGCCGGGCGCGAGCAGCAATGTCGCCGGCATCATCCCGGGCAGCGATCCGAAGCTCGGGCCTGAAACCGTCATCCTGTCAGCGCATCTCGATCATCTCGGCGTCGGCACGCCGGTCAATGGCGATGCGATCTATAATGGCGCCGAGGACAATGCGGTCGGCATCGCGTCGCTCATCGAGGAGGCTCGGCGCTTCAAGCTCTCGGGCAAGCCGCCGCGCCGCAGCGTGATGTTCCTCGCCGTCACCGCCGAGGAGAAGGGGCTGGTCGGCTCGAGCTATTTCGCCGCCCATCCGACAGTGCCGATCGACCGGATCGTCGCTGACGTGAATCTCGACATGCCGATCCTGACCTACCGGTTCGAGGACATGACCGTGTTCGGCGCCGACCGCTCTACCTTGGGGCCGATCGTCGCCAAGGCGGTCGCCTCGCTCGGCGTCACCCTGTCGCCCGATCCGGATCCGATGGAGAGCTTCTTCGTCCGATCGGACCATTACAACTTCGTGCGCAAGGGCATTCCCTCGGTGTTCCTCTGGCCGGGCCAGGCCGGCCCTGGCAAGGCGGCGTTCGAGGACTTCCTCGCGCATCATTATCACCAGCCCTCGGACGAGGTGTCGCTGCCGATCGACTGGAGCCAGGGCATCCGCTTCGTCGACGCGAATTACGCGATCGCGCGCGAAATCGCCGATGGCGATGCGCGCCCGCGCTGGAACAAGGGCGATTTCTTCGGGACGCTCTACAATGGGTATGGGGCACGATAGCAAAACGGCCGGCGGCTAAGGGGGGAGAGCATATGGGCAGGAAGATCTTGTACGGCCTCGCCGGGGCGGCGTTGCTGCTGCCGGCGACCGCCTTTGCGGCAACCAACCCGCATTTCGATGTCGAAACGGCAACCCGCGCCTATCTCGATCTGCTCCAGGGCCCCGCCCGCGCCAGATCAGACGCCTATTTCGAGGGCGGCTATTGGCTGATCCTGTGGAACGCAGTGGTCGCGGTCCTGGGCTATGTCGTCCTGCTGCGCACCGGACTCTCGGCGCGCTTTCGCGACCGGGCCGAGCGGATCGTCAAATGGCGCTGGCTTGTCCCCGCGGCCTATGCGCTGCCCTTCGTCATTGCCTCGACGCTGATCTTCCTGCCCTGGACGATCTACACCGATTTCCTCCGCGAACAGCATTATGGCCTGATGAGCCAGAGCTTCGGCGCATGGCTGGTCGATCAGGGCAAGAGCCTCGGGATTTCGATCGTCGCCAACGCGATCCTCCTCACGGCCCTGTTCGCGGTGATCCGCGGCTTCCGGCGGACATGGTGGCTCTGGGGCGCCGGCGTGATGACCGGCCTGTTCGCGTTCGGCGCCCTGCTCGGGCCGCTGATTGCCCCGATGTTCAATAGCTATACCGAGCTTCCCGCCGGCCCGATCCGCGATCGCATCGTTGCGATGGCTGCGGCCAATCACATTCCCGCCGAGCACGTCTATCTGTTCGATGCCTCGAAACAGTCGAAGCGGATTTCGGCGAATGTCTCGGGGCTCGGGCCGACGATCCGCATCTCGCTCAACGACAATCTCCTCAACCGCACCGGTCCCGACGAAGTCGCTGCGGTGATGGGCCATGAGATGGGTCATTATGTGCTCGGCCATGTCGTGCGCATGATCCTGTTGTTCGCCCTCGTCTTCATCGTGGTTTTCGGAATCATCTACCGGGTCGCGCCGGCGGTCATCGCGCGCAATCCGCGCTGGGGCGTGCGCGACATTGCCGATCCGGCGGCGACGCCGGTGCTCGCGCTGATAGCGGCGATCGCCTCGCTCGTGCTGACCCCGATCCAGAATCTGATCGTCCGCACCGCCGAGAGCCAGGCGGACGCCTTCGGCCTCGACGCTGCCCGCGAGCCGGACGGCTTCGCCAAGATCGCGATGCGGCTGTCCGAATATCGCAAGATCGAGCCCGGCCCGATCGAGGAGGCCTTGTTCTTCGATCATCCCTCGGGCGCCACCCGGGTGCGGATGGCGATGCAGTGGAAGAAGGATCATGTGCCCGGCGCGACGATGGTGAAGCCCGATATCAAGCTCGACGCGAAATAATGCCGCGCCTGCTGATCTTCGGCCTCGGCTACACGACGGGCGCGCTCGTCGCGCGGCTGGACAAGGGGTGGCTGGTCACGGGTACGAGCCGCGACGGCCGGCCCGGCACGCTCGCCTTTGGCGATGAGGCCGCGGTTCGGCTGGCGATCGCGGCCGCCACCCATATTCTCTCCTCGGTGCCGCCCGATGGCGAGGCCGATCCAGTGCTCGATCGCTACGGCGCGGCGCTCGCAGCCAGCGGCGCATGGGTCGGCTATCTTTCCTCAACCGGCGTCTATGGGGACACCGGCGGCGCCTGGGTCGACGAGAGTGCCCCTATCGGCGGCGGCCGCAGGAGCGCCCGCGCGGCGGCCGACTCGGCCTGGCTGGCGGCCGGCGCTCGGGTCTTCAGGCTCCCGGGCATTTACGGGCCCGGCCGCTCGCCGCTCGATCGCGTGGCCCAGGGCCGCGCGCACCGGATCGATCAGCCGGGGCAGGTGTTCAGCCGCGTCCATGTCGACGACATCGTCTCGGGCGTGATCGCCGGTTTCGACGCGCCGCCGGGCGCCTACAACCTGTCGGACGATATGCCCGCGAGCCAGAATGCGGTCGTCGACTTCGCCGCGCGGCTGCTCGGCCGCGATCCGCCACCCTTCGTGCCGCTCGACAGCCTGTCGCCGATGGCGCGCGCTTTCTACGCCGAGAACCGCCGGGTCGCGAACGGCAAGGCCAGGCGCGTCCTCGGCTGGAGGCCGTTCTTTCCCGACTATCGCGCCGGCCTGCGCGCCCTCAGCGCGATGACCAGCCCGATCCCGGTCAGCACCGCGCCGGCGCCCGCCAGCACTGACCAGTGATAGCCTTCGAAGATGGTCGAAAGCAGCATCGCGATCACCGGCACAATCACGCTTGAATAGGCCGCCTTGGCCGGCCCGATGATCCGGAGCACGCCGAAATAGAGCGTGAAGGCAAGCGCCGAGGCGAAGATGCCGAGATAGGCGAGGCCGAACAGATAGGCCGGACTCGTGTCGATCACCGGCGGTCCGCTCAGCGTCCAGGCGATGACCGCGTCCATGGCCGAGCCGATCAGCATCGCGACCGCGAGCGTCGGCGCCATGGCATAGCGCCGCGCGGTCTCGGTGCCCTGCAGCACATTGGCGCTCGATGCCGAGAGTACGCCGAGCAACGTCACGCCGATCCCGGTCAGCGCCGCGCGCGGCCCGTGCGGATCGGACCTCGCCTCGTGCAGGAACAGCAGAGCGATGCCGGCCATCGCAACCGTGCATCCAAGGATCAACTGGGCGCCGAGCCGCTGGCCGAGGAAGATCCGTCCCAGCACCGCATTGGGCACCAGCAGCAACGCGAACACCACCGCCACCAGCCCCGAGGTGATATAGGTCTCGGCGCGGTAGACGAAATTGAAGTTGAGGCAGAATTGGGTGAGCGCAAGCGCTGCCACGAAGCGCCAGCCGCGCGCATCGAGCGAGACCCGCTCGCCCCGGATCGTCGCATAAGCGAGCATGGTGAGGCCGCCGACCAGGAAACGGTAGCTCACTGACCAGCCGAGCGGCACCGTATCGAGCTGGCCGCGAATGACGATCCAGGTCGAGCCCCAGATCAGGGTCACGATCCCGAACGGGATCAGTACCGCGAGGCGGCTCGATTGCGGGGGTGGCTGATCGCTCATCGCCGTGCCTTAGCGCCCGGCCGGGCGTGACGGGAACCGCGATTTCCTTGTCAGTTGATAAGCTCTGCCTATGATCAAAGCCGTGCGATCGCCCGCGCGAGCGGCGCGATCGACTCAGCATGCTGGTTCCACGAAATCACCAGCCGCGCTTCGCCTGGGCCCCAATCGTAGAAATCGAAGCCGAGCGCACGCAGCCTTGCGGCTTCCTCCGGCGAGACGCGGAGGAACACCTCGTTCGCCTCGACGGGATTGACGAGCCGGTCGCCAGCCGCCTCGGCGAGCATCGTTGCGCCGGCATTGGCGGTGCGCGCATTTTCGATCCACAGGTCATTGTCGAGCATCGCGAGAATCTGGGCTGCGAGGTAGCGCCCCTTCGACAGCAACAACCCCGCACGCTTACGGCGATACAGCGTCGCGTCGGCCAGCTCGGGCCTGAAGAAGATCAGGCATTCAGCGCTCATCCCGCCATTCTTGACGAAACCGAAGCTCAGCGCGTCGACCCCGGCGCGCCAGGTGACGTCGGCCGGCGCGCACTCGAGATGCGCGATCGCGTTGGCGAAACGCGCCCCGTCCATGTGCAGTCCGAGGCCGCGCGCGCGGGCGAGATCGCCGATCGCGGCGACCTCGGCCGGCGTATAGACGAGCCCATATTCAGTCGCGTTGGTGATCGAGATCGCGTGCGGCTGGACCTGATGGACATCGTTGCGGGTCGCATCGAGCACCCCCTGGATCGCGCCTGGTGTCAGCTTGGCGCCCGGCCCCTCGGCGAGCAGCAGCTTGGCGCCGTGGGTGTAGAATTCGGGCGCGCCGCACTCGTCATTCTGGATATGCGCGTCGCGGTGGCAGATGATGGCACCATGCGGCGGGCACAAGGCAGCAAGCGCGAGGCAATTGGCCGACGTGCCCGACGGTACCCAGAGCGCCCGCACATCGGCATCGAACAGGTCGGAGAAGCGCCCGTCGAGCTGCTTGCTCCAGGCATCGCCGTCATAGGCTGTATCGAGGACATTGGCATCGGCCAGCGCGGCGAGCACGGCGGGATGCACGGGGGCGGCGTTGTCGGAGAAGAAGCGCATGCCCAGCGCCTTGCTGCGCAGGCGCGCGCGCGTCAACTCGAACCCTATTGCTGGTCGTCGCTCTCGCGCGGCGGTGCGCGGTCATCGCGACGCGGGGGCGTCGATGGGTCGTCGTGGCGAGTCGGCCTGATGTCGATGCTGCCGTCGCGACCGATATGGAGGTTGAGGCCAAGCCCCTCGATCGCGCCCTCGAGCGAGGGCGCCGGCCCGGCATCGGGGTCGATCATATTGTCGGGGTCGGCCGGATTGTCGATCACCGGTTCGGGCGCGACCTTGGGGCCGACGCCGAGCGCCTGCTGCATGAAATCGCGCCACACCCGCGCGGGGATCCCGCCGCCCGACAGGCCGGGATTGGGGCTGTTGTCGTCATTCCCGACCCACACGCCGCAGACCAGCCCGTTCGCGAAGCCGAGGAACAACGCGTCGCGATTGTCCTGGGTCGTGCCGGTCTTGCCGAAAGTATCGACTGACAAGGCTGCCTGTCGGCCCGTGCCGGTCTCAGCCGAAGCCGAGAGCAGATCGAGCATCTCGTCGCGGATCTGCCCGGTCAGGGGGTGTGAGCGCTGGGTCAGATTCTCGTACCAGCTCTGGTCGTGCAGCTCTTCGAGGCCACGCGCGCTGACCGGATAGGATTCATTGGCAATCGCTGCATAGGCCGATGTCAGTTCGAGCAGCGACACGGTCGAGGTGCCGAGCGCGATCGTCGCCTCGCTGGGGATCGGGGTCGAAATGCCGAGATCGCGCGCTGCCTCGATCACCTTGCTCACCCCGACTTTCTGGATCAGCCGGGCCGCTGCGACATTGCTCGATTTGGCGAAGGCCTGGCGCAGGGTGATCTGCCCCTGATAACGCCCGTCGCTGTTCTTCGGCGACCAGTCGCCGATCGTGATCGGTTCGTCATCGATCATCGAATCGGGCGTCATCCCGGCGCGCATCGCGGCGAGATAGACGAACAGCTTGAAGGCTGATCCCGGCTGTCGCCGCGCCTGGGTCGCGCGGTTGAAGGGGCTGTCGGCATAGGATTTGCCGCCGACCATCGCGACGACCCGCCCGTCCGGGCGCATCGCGACCATCGCGATCTGCGCCTGGCGCAGCCCGGCATGCTTCACCGCGCGCTCGGCGGCCTTTTGCAGGCGCCGGTCGAGCGTCGTCTTGACGGTCGTTTCGGTGACGATCTCGCCCGCCCGGTCGCGCGCTTCGGGGAGCACCCAGTCAGCGAAATAGGTGCCGTCGGGCAGCGGCCTGATCGGGTCGACCGCCAGCCGGGCCGGCGACACGTGCGCCGCGGTCGCCTTGTCGATGAACCCGGCTTCGGCCATCGCGCCGACCACCAGCTTCTGCCGGTCGCGCGCACCCTTCAGATTGACGGTGGGCGCGAGCCGCGACGGCGCCTTGACCAGGCCGGCGAGCATCGCTGCCTGGCCGATCGAGAGCTTCTCGGGCGCGCGGTTGAAATAATGCTTCGCCGCTGCGCGCAGGCCATAGACATTGTCGCCGAAATAGACATTCGACAGATAGCGCGAGAGGATTTCGTCCTTCGACAGCCATGCCTCGAGCCAGAAGGCGATCATCACTTCGCGAATCTTGCGCGCAGCGGTCCGGTCCGAATCGAGGAAGCTGTTCTTGGCGAGCTGCTGGGTGATCGTGCTGCCGCCCTCATGGAGCCGGCCGGACGTCATGTTGTGGAAGAATGCGCGGGCGATGCCGCGCGGATCGATTCCCCAATGCGAACGGAAGCGCCTGTCCTCGATGGCGAGGAAGGCGTTGGTGACGTTCTTGGGCAGTTTCGCGGCATCGACCGGCTTGTCGATGATCGCGCCGCGCCGCGCGATCGGGGTGCCGTCCTCGGCGAGCAGGGTGATGCTCGGCGGCGTCAGCGGTTTCAGCGATTGCGACAAGGGCGCAGTGACCGCGAGCCAGCCGACCGCGAGCACGAACAGCAGGATGAGCGCCCCCAGGCCGCGCATGACCCAACGCCAGCGCCGCGGCCGCTGAACGACCGGCAGGTTGGTCGCATAGGGTTCGGGCGCGTCGTGATAATCCGGATAATCGCTCGCGTAGCGGCCATAGCCGCCCGGCGGCGGCAGGCCTTCGGTCAATTCGAGCGGGCCCGAAGCGCCAGGCATGGCGGCTGGATCGAAGGGATAGGGACGCATCGTCTTTTCAGTCCAGCCCCGGTTTCGCCGCCCTTTGGTGTATTAGCACAATAGCACAGTGATCGCAAGCATGTGCCATCATGCCTCCTAGCAGCAGGCGGCGGCGCTTGCGAGGGCCGCGCCGATCAGGGCCATTGAGGCGGCCGGTAGCAACCGCTATCCCGGCCGGGCGCATATCTGCGCGCGCAGAGGAATCCGGATGAGCGACGCCCCCACCGAACTGCCGCTTGTCGTTGGGATCGGCGGTACGATCGGCGGCATTTCGTCGACCGAGCGGGCGCTCAGGATCGCGCTCGATGCTGCGCGCACACAGGGCTTCCGCACCCGGATGTTCGGTGGCGCCGACATGGCGCGGCTGCCGCTCTATGATCCGAGAGCAACCGAACGCACCGAGCAGGAGCGTGAATTCGTCGATACGATCCGCCAGGCGTCGGCGCTGATCATCGCCAGCCCCGGCTATCACGGCAGCATTTCAGGCGTGGTCAAGAACGCGCTCGATCTGCTCGAGGAAACAGCGCGCGACGAGGCGCGGCCTTATCTCGCCGACATGCCGGTCGGGCTGATCGCGACCGCTTATGGCTGGCAGGCGACCGGCAGCACGATCGCCGCACTCCGCTCGATCGTCCATGCGCTCCGCGGCTGGCCGACGCCGTTCGCCGCGGCGATCAACACCCAGCTCACCAAGTTCGATGACGAGGGCGGCAGCAGCGATCCTGCTGTGCTAGAGCAACTCAGGCTGATCGGTCGCCAGGTCGCGCGCTTCGCGCCGCTTGTCCAGAATGGATGACCGCCATGGATGACGCGATTCGGTGGCCGCGCGGTTTCGAACCCGCCGTGTCTCCGGTTCATGTCATCAATCGGATCGATACCGCGACCCCGCCCGATATCGTCTGGGCCCGCCTTGTCCATGCGAACGGCTGGCCCACGATCTACGCAAACGCCAGCCATGTGAAGGTCGAGGGCGGCGGAGACCTGTTCGCGGGCGCGCGCTTCACCTGGAAGACCTTCGGCATCGCGCTCGAATCGGAAGTGAAGGAGTTCGTGCCCGAAACCCGAATTGCCTGGCTGGCGACGGGGATCGGCGTCCAGGCCTATCACGCCTGGCTGATCACCCCGACCGCTTCGGGCTGCACGATCCTGACCGAGGAGACCCAGCACGGCCTGGTCGCGCGTTCGGGCCGGCTGATTTTCCCGAACCGGATGGAGCGCTGGCACCAGAAATGGCTCGAGGCGCTCGCTGCCTGAGCGGTTACCGCGTCGGTACCGGCTCGTCGCCCGAATAGTCGTAGAAACCCCGGCCGGTCTTGCGCCCGTACCAGCCCGCCTCGACATATTTCACCAGCACGGGCGCCGGCCGGAATTTGGGATCACCCGTTCCCTCGAACAGCACCCGGGTGATCTCTAGGCAGGTGTCGAGCCCGATGAAATCGGCCAGCGTCAGCGGCCCCATCGGATGGTTCAGGCCGAGCTGACAGGCGAGGTCGATATCGCGGATCGTCGCCACCCCTTCGCCGAGCGCGAAGCAGGCCTCGTTGAGCATCGGCATGAGCACGCGGTTGACGATGAAGCCCGGCGCATCATTGGCACGGACGACCTGCTTGCCGAGCGCCTTCGCATAATCCTCGACCAGCATCACCGTCTCGTCCGAGGTCGCGAGCCCGCGAATCAGCTCGATCAAGCCCATCACCGGCACCGGATTGAAGAAATGCACGCCGACGAACCGCTTCGGGTCGGGCGATGCCTGGGCGAGCCGGGTGATCGGGATCGATGAGGTGTTGGAGGCGAGCACCGCCCGAGCCCCGAGTACCTTCCCCACGTCAGCGAAGATCGATCGCTTGATTTCCTCGCGCTCGGTCGCCGCCTCGATCACGAGGCCGCAGGAGGACATGCCCTGGACGCCGTCGATCGGCTCGATCCGCGCCAGCGCCTGGTCGCGCGCTTCGGGGCCGATCTTTTCCTTGGTCACCAGCCGGTCGAGCGCCTTGGCGATTCCCGCCTTGCCTGCCTCGGCACGTTCCTTCGAGACGTCGGTCAGCAGCACGTGAAAGCCCGCCTGCGCCGAGACCTGCGCGATTCCCGCGCCCATCTGCCCCGCCCCGATCACGCCGACTGATTGCATTGCTCGTCCCTTCAGCTGGAATGGGCGGGCTTTAGCGGTTTTTCGCGGTGCCGCCAGAGCTCAGGGTGCGAATCGCGCCGGCTGCGCTTCGGCCAGGATCACCGCGAACAGGCCTTCGGGATCAGTCCATTCGGCAATCGGCGTCCAGCCGCCGGCGCGAAGCAGGATGCGGCCGTCGCGGCTGCCATATTTGTGGCTGTTCTCGGTATGGATCGTCTCGCCGGCCGCCATGGCGAACGGCCTGCCCTCAATGGCGAACTCGATATCCTCGCGCGCCTCGAGGTGCATCTCGATCCGCGCGCGATCGTCGTTCCAGATCGCACGGTGGCGGAAGGCATGGGTCGGGATCGTCGCGCCCAGCTCGCGGTTGATGCGCTCGAGCAGGTTGAGGTTGAACGCTGCCGTCACGCCCTGGGCGTCGTCATAGGCGGAGACAAGCCGCTGCTCGTCCTTGATCCGGTCCATGCCGATCAGCAGCATCGATCCTTCGCCAAGCGATGCCTTCATCGCGCGCAGCAGGTCGACCGACGAATGCGGGATCATGTTGCCGATCGTCGATCCGGGAAAGAAGCCGAGCTTGGGCGTGTCGGCGATCTGGGGCGGCAAGGCGATCGGGCGCAGGAAATCCGCCTCCACCGGCAGCACCGGCAGGCCAGGGAAGGCGGCCGCGAGCCCGGCCGAGGATTCGCGCAGGAAATCGCCCGAAATGTCGATCGGCACATAAGCACCGGGTTTGACGCTGCGGAGCAGGATCGGGGTCTTGGTCGAGGAGCCCGATCCGAATTCGACCACGGCGCGGCCCTCGCCGGCCAGCGCCGCGACCTCCGGGCATGCCGCAAGCAGGATCGCCGTCTCGGTGCGGGTCGGGTAATATTCGGGGAGCTCGGTGATTGCCTCGAACAGCTCCGAACCGCGCCGGTCATAGAACCAGCGCGCCGGGATAGCCCGCGGCCGCACTTCGAAGCCGCGCAGCACATCGGACCGAAACATCGGATCGGCGAGGGTGACGTCGCCGTCCTCGATTTCCTGCTTGAGCATGTCAGAGATCTTTCGCCAGGCGCACGCCGGTGAATTGCCACCGCTGGTGCGGATAGAAGAAATTGCGGTAGCTCGCGCGTACATGGCCGCGCGGCGTGGCACAGGAGCCGCCGCGCAGCACGAACTGCCCGCTCATGAACTTGCCATTATATTCGCCGACCGCGCCCTCGATCGGCCTGAAGCCGGGATAGGGGCGGAAGGCGCTGCCGGTCCATTCCCATACATCACCGAAAAAGGCCGGACCGTGCGTCGCCGGCCGCGGCTCGACCGCGCCGGCGGCATCGAGCTGATTGCCCCCGAGCGGATCATGCGCCGCGGCAGCTGCCTCCCATTCAGCCTCAGTGGGTAGGCGAACACCGGCCCAGCTCGCATAGGCGTCGGCCTCGTAGAAGCTGACATGAGTGACCGGCGCCGCGGGATCGATCGGCCGGCGCCCGTCAAGGCCGAACCGGGTCCAGGCGCCGTCCTGCTGCTCCCAATAAAGCGGCGCCGCGATGCCTTCGGCCTTCACCCAGGCCCAGCCGTCGGACAGCCAGTGACGCGGCTCGGCATAGCCGCCGTCGGCAATGAAGGCGGCCCATTCGCCATTGGTGATCGTTCGGTCGGCAATCGCATGCGGCGACAACAGGGTCGCATGGCGCGGACCCTCGCAATCGAAGGAAAAGCAGTCGCCGCCAAAGCCGACCTCGGTGACTTCGGCATCGCCCTCGATCCAGCCGATCGGCCCCGGCATCTCGACCGGAACCTTGCGCTCGGCAAGCCAGACTGCCGGTTCGAGCGGATTCTGCGCCATCAGATGGAGCAGGTCAGTGATCAGCAATTCCTGATGCTGTTCCTCATGATGACAGCCGAGCGTCACAAGTTCCCGCGCCGCCGCGGGAAGCGCGGGCAGCGCCGCCAGCAGCGCCGCATCGACATGCCCCCGGTACGCCAGAACCTCGTCGAGTGTCGGGCGCGTCACCATGCCGCGCCGCGCGCGGCTGTGGCGCCGCCCTTCCGCCTCGTAATAGCTGTTGAACAGGAAGGGGAAGCGCTCGTCGTGAAGCGCATAACCGGCAACGAAATCACGCAGGATGAAGGTTTCGAGGAACCAGGTGGTGTGCGCGAGATGCCATTTCGCAGGGGAGGCATCGTCCATCGACTGGACGGTTGAATCGGCATCGGAGAGCGGCGCGACCAGTGCCTCGGTCAGCGCGCGAACGCCGGCGAAGCGCGCCGCCAGCGCATTGCGGTCCAGCTGAGGCTCGGGCTTTGTTCGCATTCTGTTCTCCTCTTTCCAGAACGCGCCCATCAAAGTCAAGCCGGGCTAGGGGCCGATTTCGCCCCGGGATGCGCCCGGCACCCACAAAACGTCGCCGGTGCCTTTTTGGTTCACGGCACGCGCGGCGACGAACAAATAGTCCGACAAGCGGTTGAGATAGGAAAGCGCGGCCGGATTCAAAGGGGTCGTCTGTGTCGCCGTCACAGCGCTGCGTTCGGCGCGGCGGGTGATTGCCCGTGCGAGGTGAAGCGCCGCCGCGCCGGCGCTGCCGCCGGGCAGGATGAAGCTCCGCAAGGGGCTCAGGCGATCGTTCATCGCGTCAATCTCCGCTTCGAGCCGCGCCACCTGCGCCGCGACGATCCGGAGGGTCATTTCCGACGGGGCGAAGTCGTCGCCCGGCGTGGCGAGATCGGCGCCGAGATCGAACAGATCATTCTGGATCCGGGTCAATGCGGTCGCCATTTCGCCCGGCCCGAGCGCTGCAATTGCCACACCGATCGCACTGTTCGCTTCGTCGACATCGCCGATCGCCGCCATGCGCCGATCGTCCTTGGCGACGCGCGAACCGTCGACGAGGCCGGTGGTGCCGTCGTCCCCGGTGCGGGTGTAGATCTTGTTGAGCTTGACCAGGAGGTCAGTTCTTTCCGGCGAGGAACAGGATCGCGACGACGATCAGGATCGCGATCGCCTGGAAGAAAATGCGATATTGCATCGCCTTGTTCGATTTCAGCGCCGAGGCGCTCGGTCCTCCCTCGCCCCTCACTTCATTGCTTGCGTTGAGCAGGAAGATCGCCAGGCCACGCACCAGCATGGCGACGGTCGCGATCATCGCTGCGACGAGGAGGATGAAGAGGAAGGTCATCTGCGCAATCTAATCCCCCGCCAGCCGAAAGCCAATGGGCAGCCTGCCGTTCCGCAGGTCGTCAGCCAGCTTCCGGCCGTCAATGCCGGCAGCGCGCATCGCCGCCAGCGTCGGCGCGCCGTTGCGCTTGGCCAGCCGCTCGCCCTCCCCGTCGGTGAGGAGCGCATGGTGGCGATAGACCGGCGTCGGCAGGCCAAGCAGCGCCTGGAGCAGCCGGTGGACATGAGTCGCCGCGAACAGGTCGCGACCGCGCACGACATGGCTCACGCCCTGCGCCGCGTCGTCGATGGTGACAGCGAGGTGATAGCTTGCCGGCGCGTCCTTGCGAGCGAGGATCACGTCGCCATGGATTTCCGGCGTCGCTATCACGCTGCCGGCGAGTTCGTCGTGCCACACCAAACTGTCCTTCGCCGCAAGCGAGGCAATCGCGCGCGCCATATCGAGCCGCCAGGCGTACCGCTCCCCGGTCATCCGCCGCTGCCGCTCCCCCGAGGCAAGATGCCGGCAGTTCCCCGGATAGACCGGATCGCCGTCGCCATGCGGCGCGGCGAGGCTCGCGGCGATTTCGGCGCGCGTGCAGAAACAGGGATAGAGCAGACCCGCCCCCCGCAGCCGTTCGATCGCGGCGGCATAGAGATCGGACCGAGCCGACTGGAAAACCACCGGCTGCTCCCAGTCGAGCCCAAGCCAGGCCAGGTCCTCGAGGATCCCCGCGACGAACTCGGGCCGGCTCCGTGTACCGTCGATATCCTCGATCCGAAGCAGGAATCGCCCGCCCGAACCCTGCGCCCGGTCATGCGCCTGGATCGCCGACCAGGCATGACCGAGATGGAGTCGCCCGGTGGGGCTCGGCGCGAATCGGGAGGTCACCGGCATGAAACTGGGCTCTTGACCGCGAGTCGCGCGCCGTGCTGTCATCATGGCGTCATCCTAGTCGGCGATTGCCGCGCCAGGAAGCGAGGGGTATCCACGTGTATCATCCCGATCTGATCCGACACCCCGATAGCTGCCCGGCGCTCGTGCTCAACGCCGATTACACGCCGCTGAGCTATTATCCGCTCAGCGTCTGGCCGTGGCAGACGGCGATCAAGGCTGTGTTCCTCGACCGGGTCGATATCGTCGCGCAATATGAGCGCGAGGTGCGCAGCCCATCGGCACGGCTGAAACTGCCCTCGGTGATCGCGCTCAAATCCTATGTGCGGCCATCGGCCTTTCCGGCCTTCACCCGGTTCAACCTGTTCCTGCGCGACAAGTTCGCCTGCCAATATTGCGGTTCGGGGAATGATCTGACCTTCGACCATGTCGTGCCGCGCGCCCAGGGCGGTCGGACGACCTGGGAAAATGTCGTCACCGCCTGCGCGCCCTGCAATCTGAAAAAGGGCGGGCGCACCCCCAAACAGGCGGGTATGCCGCTCCATATCGGCGCGATTCGCCCGACCAGCTGGCAGATGCAGGAGCATGGGCGGCGATTCCCGCCCAATTATCTGCATGATACCTGGCACGACTGGCTCTATTGGGACGTTGAGCTGGAAGCCTGAGCGACCATCCTTTTGGGAGGGCGGCAGGACAGGGCCGGCCGGAAAAGGATTTGTCGATGCGCGTCGTTCATGCCGCTTTGCTCGGTTTCATCATCGCGACGAGCCAGACGGGGTGCTCGAAGCCCAAGGATGAGCAAGGCGCCTCGGGCTTCGTGCCGCCGACCAACCAGAGCCGCGCCGATTATCTGGACAGCCTCGACCGCGCCTTCACCAGGATGGACGGCGATGGCGACGGCGTCATCGAGCCAAGCGAGATTCCCGCCCGGCGCGCCGCGCTGATCAAGGCGCGCGACGCCGATCATAACGGCTCGATCACCCGCGAGGAGTTCGTCAAGGGCGGGCTTGCCCGGTTCGACCGCATCGATGCCGATCACAACGGCGTCCTGACGAGTGCTGAGCGCCGCGCCGACAAGGGCGGGAGCAGCGACACGGTCGGCAACGTAACACCGTAACGCGCCGCGCGCATCCGAGGTTGACCCGAGCGATACCGCAGCGCAGCATTGCTCCATGGCCGATCTCCCCTCAATCGCGAACAATCCCGACATCCGCTTTCTCGGCAAGCTGCTGGGGGATGTGATCCGCGCTTATGGCGGCGAGGCCCTGTTCAGGCGCACTGAATATATCCGCGCCGCCTCGGTCGACCGGCATCGCGGCATCACCGAGAAGGATGCGACCGAACTCGGACTCGACCGGCTGAGCCTCGACGAGACGCTCGATTTCGTACGCGGCTTCATGCTGTTCTCGATGCTCGCCAACCTCGCGGAGGATCGCCAGGGCGTCGCTGCCGAGAAAGGCGCCGATGTCGACTCCGCGTTGAGGCGACTGGCTGAGGAAGGGATCGATCACGCAGCCGTGATGGCGCTGCTCGATCACGCGCTGATCGCACCGGTGCTGACCGCACATCCGACCGAAGTGCGCCGCAAGAGCATGATCGATCACCGCAACCGTATCGCCGAGCTGATGGCGCTCAAGGACGCGGGGCTCGCCGAGACGCCCGATGGCGATTCAGTCGACGAGGCGATCCTGCGCCAGATTGCCTTGCTGTGGCAGACGCGGGTGCTGCGGCGCGAGCGGCTGTTCGTCGCCGACGAGGTCGAGACGGCGCTCAGCTATCTGCGCGATGTTTTCCTGCCCGCGCTGCCGGCGCTCTATCAGCGTTGGGATCGGGCGCTCGGCGCGCGAAGCCCGAGCTTCCTGCGCCCGGGTAGCTGGATCGGCGGAGACCGCGACGGCAACCCCTTCGTCACGGCGGACTCGCTCCGCACCGCGCTCGCCAAGGCCTGTGAAGCAGTGCTCGGCCATTATCTCGACGCAGTGAACGCGCTCGGTGCCGAGCTCTCGATCTCGAGCGGAATCGCCGATGCCGATGCCGAGGTGCAGCGGCTGGCCGACGCAAGCGGCGATACCGCGCCGAGCCGGGCCGACGAACCCTATCGCCGCGCGCTGTCGGGCATCTACTCCCGGCTCGCCGCCACGCATCTGGCCTTGACCGGCAAGCCGGCGCCGCGCCCGGGCACGCTCCACGACGAAGCCTATCCCGATCCGCAAAGCTTCCGCGCCGATCTGGTCGTCATCGCCCGCGCATTGCGCGCGGGCGGCGGCGGCGCGCTCGCTTCGGGCGGCGCCCTCGGCCGGCTGATCCGCGCGGTCGAAACCTTCGGCTTCCACCTCGCGACCCTCGATCTGCGCCAGAACAGCGCGGTGCACGAACGCGTCGTTGCCGAGCTGCTCAAGGTGGCGGGGGTCGAGGCTGATTACCTGTCGCTCAATGAATCCGAGCGCGTCTCGCTGCTGCGCCATGAGCTCTCGAACGCGCGGCCGCTCTCGAGCCCGTTCGCCACCTACTCGGACGAGACAAGCTCCGAGCTGGCGATCGTGCGCGCCGCCGCCGAGGCGCACGCAAAATATGGCCCGGCCTGCATCACTCAGCATATCGTCTCGATGGCGCAATCGGTGTCCGATCTGCTCGAGGTCAATGTCATGCTGAAGGAAGTCGGCCTGTACCGGCCCGGCGATCCGGCCACGGCGGCGATCATGGCGGTGCCCTTGTTCGAGACGATCGGCGATCTCGAGGCGGCGCCCGGCATCATGACTGAGTGGTTCGCCCTGCCCGAGGCCGGCGCGATCACCCGCGCGCGGGGCTTCCAGGAAGTGATGATCGGCTATTCGGATTCGAACAAGGACGGGGGATATCTCACCTCGACCTGGTCGCTGTCCAAGGCCTCGACTGCGCTGAAGCCGGTCTTCGAGAAGGCGGGCGTCGGCATGCAGCTCTTCCATGGCCGCGGCGGCGCGGTCGGGCGCGGCGGCGGCTCGGCCTTTGCGGCGATCCGCGCGCAGCCCACCGGTACCGTCCAGGGCCGTATCCGCATCACTGAGCAGGGCGAGGTGATCGCGGGCAAATATGGGACCCGCGAAAGCGCGATGACCAATCTCGAGGCGATGGCCGCGGCAACGCTGCTGGCCAGCCTCGAGCCGGATGCGCTGTCGGCGGTCGAGCAGGCACGCTTCGGCGCGGCGATGGATCAGCTCTCTGACACGGCCTTCAAGGCCTATCGCGCGCTCGTCTACGGCACCGATGGCTTTCGGACCTTCTTCCGCCAGATGACGCCGATCGCCGAGATCTCGGGGCTCAAGATCGGATCGCGCCCGGCGAGCCGCACCAAATCAGACCGGATCGAGGATCTCCGCGCGATTCCCTGGGTGTTCAGCTGGGCCCAGGCACGCGTGATGCTGCCTGGCTGGTATGGCGTCGGCCAGGCGATCGCGGGCTTCGCCGACAAGGGCCTGCTCGCCGAGATGGCGGCAAGCTGGCCCTTCTTCGCGGCGACGCTCGACAATATGGAGCAGGTAATCGCCAAGTCCGACATGGCGATTGCCGAGCGTTATGCCGCGCTGGTCGAGGATCGCACGCTGGCGGGGCAGCTGTTCGGCGCGATCCGGGGCGGCTGGCAACAGACGCATGACGGGCTGCTCGAGATCACCGGCCAGTCGCGCCTGCTCGAAAAACATCCGGCGCTCGACGCCTCGATCCGGCTGCGCCTGCCCTATATCGAGCCGCTCAACCTGCTGCAGATCGAACTGATGAAGCGCCACCGCGCCGGCGAGACTGACGAGCGCATCGGCGAGGGCATCCTGCTCTCGATCAACGCCATCGCGACGGCCTTGAGGAATTCGGGATAATTTCCCTTTCCCAGCGGGAGAGGGAGGGAGCCGCCAAAGGCGGCGGAAGGGTGAGGGTGACCCGTTGATCACCCTCATCCGGCGCTACGCGCCACCTTCTCCCGCCGGGAGAAGGGTTAGAAAAGGCGCGGCCAGTTCCGGCCGCACCCTGAGCAATCGCCCCGTCGCGCGGTCGAGCAATGCCCAGGTCGTCACTGCCTCGACCTTCACTTTGCCGTCAGTGCCGGTGAACCGCACATGCCGGTCGAACCGTGCGCCCTTGGGCGGCTCCGAAACCCAGGTCTCGCCCGTCACCGTCTCGCCCGCCGAGACATTGCCGCGATAATCGATCTCGTGCCGGGTCACGACCCAGATATAGGCTGCCTGCTGCTCGGGCGAGGCGACAGCTTCCCAATGCGCGACAGCGATGTCCTGGATCCATTTCACCCACACCGCATTGTTCACATGGCCGAGCTCATCGATATCGGCCTCGGTCGCGATGATAGTGCGGGTGAAGGCCATCAGGTCTCGATGCCCAATTGCCACAGCACGAAGGCGTGCTCCTCCGCCCCTTCGCGCAAGCTCTCGAACCGCCCCGACTTGCCGCCATGGCCGGCGCCCATATTGGTCTTGAGCAGCAGCACATTGTCGTCGGTCTTGGTCGCGCGCAGCTTCGCCGCCCATTTGGCCGGCTCCCAATAGGTGACGCGCGGGTCGTTGAGGCCGCCCGAGATGAACATCGGCGGATAGGCGTGCGGCGCCACATTGTCATAGGGCGAATAGGAGCGGATCAGCTCGAACGCCGCCTTGTCCTCGATCGGGTTGCCCCATTCGGGCCATTCGCCCGGCGTCAGCGGCAGCTCGGCGTCGAGCATCGTATTGAGCACATCGACAAAGGGGACATCGGCGATCACCGCGCCCCATAGATCGGGATCGCTGTTCACCACGGCGCCCATCAGCTCGCCGCCCGCGGAGCGGCCGGCGATCGCGATCCTGCCGGCGCTGGTCCAGCCCTGCGCGATCAGGCCCTTCGCGACATCGACGAAATCGTTGAAGGTGTTTTCACGCTTCTCCAGCTTGCCGTCGAGATACCATTGCTGGCCGAGATCGTCGCCGCCGCGGATATGGGCGATGGCATAGGCAAAGCCGCGATCGAGCAGCGACAATCGTCCGGTCGAGAAGCCCGGCGGGATCGCATAGCCATAGGCGCCATAGGAATAGAGGAAGAGCGGTGCCGAGCCGTCCTTCGGGAAATCCTTGGGATAGACGATCGAGACCGGCACCTCGGTGCCGTCGCGCGCGGCGATCTTCAGCCGCTCGGTGCGGTATTTGTCGGCATCATAGCCCGACGGGATTTCCTGCACCTTGAGCACGGTGAGCTCGCCGGTCGCGACGTCATAATCATATTCAGTGCCCGGCGTGACCATCGACTCATAGCCGATCCGAAGCACGTCCATCGCATATTCGGGATTGTTGCCGAGGCCGGCATCATAGCTCGCCTCGGGAAAGACGATCCGTTGCGGCGCGATGTGCGAATCATAGCGATGGATCTCGATCTGATCGAGCCCATCCTCGCGCCCGTCGACGATGAAGAAGTCGCGGAAACAGTCGACCCCGGTCATGTAGAAATGCTTCGACGGGCCGATCAGCTCAGTCCATTCGCCCGGGGCGTCGAGGCTGGCGGTGCAGAGCCTGAAGTTCGGATCCACATCGTTGGTGTGGATGAACAGCGTGCCGTCATGCTCGTCGACATCATATTCGCGGCCCACCTTGCGCGGACTCACGCAGATCGGCTCGGCCAGGACATTGTCGGCAGGGAGCAGATAGACTTCGCTCGTCACATGGTCGCCCGTCGCGATCACGATCCATTGGCGCGAGCTCGTCTCGCTGACGCCGACACGGAAGCCTTCATCGGCTTCCTTGAACAGCTCGATATCCTCGCTGATCGGCGTGCCGAGCCGGTGGAGCCGCGCGTTGTCGGTCCGCCATTGCTCATTGGCGAGGCCATAGAGAAAGCCGCTGTCGTCAGCGGTCCAGACGATCTCCGAGAGCATGCCGGGGATGACCTCGGGCAGATGCTCGCCGGTCGTCAAATCCTTGACCCGCACCTCGAAGCGCTCCGATCCGCTGTCGTCGATCGCATAGGCGAGCAGCCTGGCATTGTTGCTGACGGCGAACGCGCCGAGCCGGAAATATTCCTTGCCCTCGGCCAGCGCCGGCTCGTCGAGGATCAGCTCGTCAGGCCCGCCGGCGACCGGCTTGCGCCACCATTTGCGATATTGCCCGCCGGTCTCGAACGCCGTCCAGTAGAGCCAGTCGCCATCCTTTTGCGGGACGCTCGAATCGTCTTCCTTGATGCGGCCCTTCATCTCTTCATAGAGCGCGTCGATCAGCGGCTTGTGCGGTGCCATCACCGCTTCGAAATAGCCATTCTCCGCCTCGAGATAGGCGAGCACGTCCTTGTCGGTGACCTCGGGATAGCCCGGGTCCTTGATCCAGGCATAAGGGTCGGTGATGGTCACGCCGTGCACGGTGAAGCTGTGCGGGCGTTGCTCGGCGATGGGTGGCTTGGGTGCGGTCATGCCTCCCCATACCGACCGGACCGAGCTTGTCGAAGCCCCGTTCTTTCTTCTACTCCGGCGCGAAGAGGAGTCCTCCCATGTCCAGCTACCAAGATCGCCTCACGGCGCTGCGCGAACAATTGAAGCGCGATCGGCTCGACGGTTTCGTCGTCCCGCTCACTGACGAGCATATGAGCGAATATGTCGGCGCCTATGCGCAGCGGCTTGCGTGGCTGACGGGCTTCCAGGGCTCGGCCGGCAGCGCGGTGGTGCTGCCCGAGCAAGCTGCGATCTTCACTGACGGGCGCTATACGCTCCAGGTCCGCGAGCAGGTCGATGGTCGGAACTGGGAATTCGTCTCTGTCCCGGCGACCAGCATCGCGTCCTGGCTCGGCGCCCATGCGGCGGCCGGTGCGCGCGTCGGCTATGATCCCTGGCTCCATACGCGGAGCTGGGTCGAGGAGGCGCGCAAGGCGCTCGCCGAGCGCGGGGCCGAGCTGGTCGCGGTCGACACCAATCCCGTGGATGCGGTCTGGCCGGATCGTCCCCAGCCCTCGGACGCGAAGCTCGCGGTGCAGGACGATGCGCGCGCCGGGCAATCCTCGGCGGAGAAGCGCGCGGTGATCGCTGACTGGCTTGCCGAGCGCAAGGCCGACGCGGTCGTGCTCTCCGCGCTCGATTCGATTGCCTGGACGCTCAACGTCCGGGGCCAGGATGTTGCGCATACCCCGGTCGCGCTTGCCTATGCGATCATCGATGCCGACGGCACGGCCGATCTCTTCGTCGCGCCGGAGAAGATCGGCGACGATGTCCTCCAGCACCTCGGCAATGCAGTGCGGGTGCGTGATCGTGCGGCGTTTCCAGCGGCACTCGGTGGCTATGCCGGCAAGCGCGTCGCAGCCGATCCGGAGCGGGCGGTGGCGGCGATCTTCGGGCGGCTCGAAGCCGGCGGCGCGACCATCCTCTCGCTGCGCGATCCGGTCGTGCTCGCCAAGGCGATGAAGAACCCGGCCGAGATCGCCGGCCACCGCGCCGCCTCGGTTCGCGATGGGGCCGCACTCGCGCGCTTCCTGAAATGGGTCGAGGCGGAAGCGCCGAAGGGCGGCCTGACCGAGCTTTCCTGCGTGGCGAAGCTGCAGGAATTCCGCGAGGCCACCGGCGTCCTCAGGGACACCTCCTTCGACACCATCTCGGCGACGGGCGGGCACGGCGCGAGCCCGCATTATCATTCGACCCCCGAGTCGAACGCGCCGCTCGAGCCCGGCCAGCTCTACCTCGTCGATTCGGGCGGCCAATATGCCGACGGCACGACCGACGTCACGCGCGTCCTGCCGATCGGCACGCCGACCGAGGAAATGCGCGATCGCTTCACCCGCGTGCTCAAGGGTCATATCGGCCTCGCCACGGCGGTCTTTCCGCCGGGCACCAATGGCGGCCAGCTCGATTCCTTCGCGCGCCGGCCCTTATGGGAGGCGGGGCTCGATTTCGCCCATGGCACCGGCCACGGCGTCGGCGCCTATCTCGCGGTGCATGAGGGGCCGCAGCGAATCGCCAAGCCGAATTACCCCGGCGGCGGCCCGTCCGAGCCGCTCCGGCCGGGCATGATCATCTCGAACGAGCCCGGTTATTACAAGGCGGGCGAATATGGCATCCGGATCGAGAATCTCATCCTCGTCGAGGAACGCATCATCCCGGGCGGCGACGAGCCGATGCTCGGCTTCGAGACGCTGACCTTCTGCCCGATCGAACGCTCGCTGATCGTCGCCGATCTGCTGACTGCGGCCGAGCGCGACTGGCTCGATGCCTATCATGCGAAGGTGCTTGAAATCCTGAGCCCGGAGATGGACCTCGAGGAGGTGGCGTGGCTCAAGGAAAAGTGCGCGCCAATTCTCTAATCCTTCCCCGGCGAAGGCCGGGGCCCGGTTGGAACGTCCCCCGACTGGGCCCCGGCCTTCGCCGGGGAAGAAGGAAGGGAATCACGCGCCCGCGCCTTGCGCTTGCGCAGATTCTCGCGCAGCGCCGCCGCCAGGCGCGCCGCCTTTTCGTCCTTGTCGGCCATGCGCCGCTTATCCTGCGCCGGCTTCGCCTTGACAATCCCGCCGCCCTCGTCTCTTAGGCGCGCTCCCGCGGCGCCTTGCGCGCCGGGCGGGTATGCTGCCGTAGCTCAGTGGTAGAGCGCATCCTTGGTAAGGCTGAGGTCGTGAGTTCAATCCTCACCGGCAGCACCATTTTTTCAGTGATTTAGCTGATGACGGACTTCCCCTCAGGGGGCGGGGCGATCAACAGTCACGAGTCGCCGCGTGCGCCGGTCCCGGCGATGATCGCGCCGGCGTCGGCAACGACGCCTGCCAGGGGCTGGTCGGCGCGCAGCCGATGCCATTCGCCGAGCGGCCCGGTCGCATAGCGCGATTGAGCAAGCACGACGCCCGCATCGGCGTCGGAGGCATCCGTTACGCGCTGCCCGACCCGCTCGAGGCGGATCGCCTCAGCTGCGTCGAGCCACAAGCCGAAGAAGGGCACATGAGCGTGCGCGGCGTCACGGGCGATCGCGGCGCGTTCGTCGGAGGCCGCGAAGACCGCATCGGCAATGACCGAGGTATCGGCGGACAGATGCCGTCCGGTCAGATCGCTCAGCAGCGAATAGACCGTGCGGCTCGCAAGCGGGGTATAGAGCGCTGATGACAGCCTCTGTTCGGGGGAGACGCCGGCGAGCCGTTTGCGAAGCACGTCGCTGCGCAGGATCCGTGCACCCGGCGCCGCGCCGACACCCGCACCGAGCGCGCGTGCCAGCGCTGATTTGCCGGTTCCCGAAAGTCCCCCGACGGCAATCAGCGTGGGCCGCGCCGCGGCAATCAACCGCTCGGCGAGATCGAGGAACCCATTGGCCTGTTCTCCCGCGGCGGCATTGCCGGTACGCGCGCCGGTCGCCGCCAGTACATGGGCGCGGATGGTCGCGCGGACGGAGAGGAACAGCGGCAGGAGCCGAACGCCCTCCTCGTCGGCGGAAAGGTCGATATAGCGGTTGAAGACGAGATTGGCGCCGGCGCGCAGGTCGCGGTGCCAGAGGTCCATGAGCAGAAAAGCCAGGTCGTACAGAATGTCGGTGGTCGCCAGCTCTTCGCTGAATTCCAGGCAGTCGAACGGCGTCGGCTCGCCATCGATCAGCGCGATGTTGGCCAGGTGCAGGTCACCATGGACATGGCGGATCCTGCCCTCGCGGCCCCGCGCATCGAGCAGCGCCGCATGGCGCTCGCAGGTCCGGCGCTGGTCCCGCAGCAGGCGGGCGATCCGGTCGCCGCCGAACAATGCCGCATGGGGAGCGAGGCTGTCGGCGTTCCCGTCCAGGATCTGGCGGAAGCGGTCGGCGCCATTGGCCTCGGCGGCGCGGCCGGCCCGATCGTGAAAGGCGTGGACATGATCAGCGAGGCGAAGCAGCAGCGATGGATCGAGGGGGCCTTGTTTCGCAAGGTCGTCGAGCAGCGCATTGTCGGGAAACCGCTTCATCTCGAGCACCCAGTCGACAATGTCGCCTGCGTCTCCGCTGGTGGCGGCATCCGTTACGGTGAAGCTGTTGCCGGCTCGCGCAACGGCGTGAACCGCGAGATAGAGTTCCGGAGCCGTACGCCGATTGAGTCTCAGTTCGGCCTCGAGCGCTGCCCTGCGCTTCTCCGGGGTCGAGAAGTCGAGATAGGGGTAACGAACCGCGCGCTTGAGCTTCCAGGCGCGGTCTTCCGACAGGAAGATGGTGGCGGCATGGGTGTCGATGCGCCGGCACGCCCCGGCGCTTCCGAAACAGGCGCCGCTGGCGAGGCAGGCGATCAATGCCGCCTGATCATCCGGGTGAGAATCGCGCGGTTGCTGCACGGGGCCGTTCATCCGGGCCGAACGGGCTGGCCCTGGGGGCACCGTGCCAACACACCGGATCGCCCGGTGGGGGCGTGTGCCGCGCGGGTCGGGGACGGCATGTCGAGACAGGTCAATATTCAGTCCTCCAGCTTCGGCATTCGAGAGAACGGATGCACGCGCAAGATATGCTCCTGCTGGCATATCCAGCACCTGAATCACTTCGGAAGGCTACGTAGACGCCTCATCTTTCGTGCCGCCGCGAATCGTGAACTCTCCACCGGGCTCGGAGAATCGATCGGCGGGCTGGTGCCGTCTTACTGAAACAGGCTTTAATTGACCGCGACCGACATGCGGGACCAGTCGGCGAGCTTGTCGACGACCGTTTCGGAGGCCTCGCCGAACGCGTCGACGATCGGGCCGACGCGATTGGCATTCGCGGGAATTTCGGACGAGAAGCGCTGCTGGGCGATAATCCCGCGATTGCCGGGGCGAAGCAGCAGCGCCTCGGCGTCGATCCGCACCATGGGCGCCATGTCCGCGGCCCTATCGGCGTTACCGGCATAGACCGCTTCGAAATGCGTCACGGTAATCTGGAGCAGCGCGGCGGCTCCTCCCCGCGCATGGTCGTCAACGAGCAGCAGGTTGGGGGCACGGCGCGCAAAGCCGGCATGCAAGGCGTGGTCGAACAGCGCAGGTGCGTCGGCGATCCAGCGCACGTCCTTCAGATACAGCGCCTGCTGTCCGGTCAGCGTCAGGATTCGATCGCCCTCGATTCCGGGGGCGAAGCGGATCGGCTGCAGCTGGATTGCGATACGCCCGGCGGACGGCGGAATCGCCGGGGCGCCCGCGCCAGCGCGTTCCAGCTGGTAGAGCTGGGCAGGCTTGCCGCCGCCAATCAGGCTGCCGACGCAACCGGTCAGCGTCACCAGCAGCGCGAGCGGCATCAGCGCGGATGATGTCTTCATGGCTGGAGCTCCAGTTCGCGTGGCGGTGGCTTGACCAGGGTACCGCGCGGATCGCGTCGGACGTCGCGGAGCAGGCCATCGAGCGCCTCGGCGGACTGACGGATGCCCTGCATGGTCTGATTGAGCTCCGGGATCGTCGTCTCGCCGATCGTGTCGCCATGGGCAGTGAGCTTGGCGATGGTGCCGCGGGCATCCTGGATCGCGAGCTTGAGCTCGGTTGCCGCCGCCTGGACCTCGGCCAGCGTGCGCCGGCCGTCACCGTCGGTGAGGTCGCGGATCGAGCGCGCGGTGTGCTGCACGTCGCTCGCCGCCTTGTCGAGCTTGGCCAGCGTTGACGCGGCGTTCGCGAACATCGCGCGATTGGCGGCCATCTCGTCGCTGGTTAACTTCACATTGTGCACCGTGCTGCCGATGTCGGCGATGGTGCGATCCGAGAGCAGGCGGTTGATCCGGTCGAGCGTCTCGTTCGCCTTGAACACCAATTGGCTGCCGCTCTGCATCAATACCGCGAGCGAGCCGCGCCTTCCGGGAATGACCGGCCGCCGGTTCCCCGAGACATCTCGCAACAGCGGGGCGTTGGGCGTGCCGGCGTCGATCTGGACGATATTGTAGCCCGAGATGCCGAAGGGCTCCGAAACCGCGAAGGAATCGATCTTCACCGGCGTCCCCGCCTTGACCTTGATGTCGACGGCGACCTGTTTGGGGTTGCGTCCGTCGAGTCGGATCCGCTCGACTTCGCCGACGCGGATTCCGTTGAACTGCACTTCGGTGCCGTTGCTCAAGCCGTGGATGGGGCCTTCGAACACCACGCGATAGGGATCGAAGTCGTGGGCGAAGCCGGCCTTGCCCAGCCAGGCGACGAAGATCATCGCCGTCGCGAGGATCAGGATGGTGAGCGCGCCGACCAGCGCATAGGGGGCGTGACGTTCCATCAGGGATGCCTCTCCGCGCTCGCGCGGCTGCGAGGGCCCAGGAAATATTCCTTTATCCAGGGGTGAGCCGATGTTTCGAGTTCGGCGATCGTGCCGATCGCAATGACCTTGCGGTCGGCGATCACCGCGACGCGGTCGCAGATCGCATAGAGCGTCTCGAGGTCGTGCGTGATGAGGAACACGGTCAGCCCGAGCGCGTCGCGGAGCTCGCGAACCAATATGTCGAATGCGGCGGCACCGATCGGATCGAGGCCCGAGGTCGGCTCGTCGAGGAACAACAGGTCCGGATCCAGCGCCAGCGCGCGCGCAATGCCGGCGCGCTTGCGCATGCCGCCGGAGAGCTCGGACGGGCGGAGCGCACCGACCGTATCGGACAGCCCGACGAGCCGGAGCTTGAGCGCGGCCAATTCGCGCACGAAGCGCTGCGGCAGCTGGGCATGCTCGAGGAATGGTGCCTCGACATTCTCCTCCACCGTGAGCGCCGTAAACAATGCGCCTTGCTGGAACAGCACGCCGATGCGGCGCTCGATCTCGGCCTGCGCCGCCCGGTCCGTCACATCGAGTCCGAAGACAGTGACGTCGCCGGCGTCGGGCCGCTTGAGGCCGAGGATGGTGTTGAGCAGCACTGTCTTGCCCGAGCCCGAACCACCGACCACGCCCAGTATCTCGCCGCTGCGCACCTCGAGGTCGAGGCCTTCATGGACGACCGTATCGCCGAAACTGGTGCGCAGGCCGCGCACGCTGATCGTTGGCTCCGCGACGGCGCTCATATGTCGAGCTCAGTGAAGATCATCGAGAAGATCGCGTCGAACATGATGATCTGGAAGATCGACTGAACAACGGCAGCGGTCACGTGCCGGCCGAGGCTGCGGGTGTCGCCCGCGACGAGGAAGCCCTGGCGGCAGCCGGTCGCCGCGATCACCACCGCGAGGAACGGCGCCTTTCCCATGCCGATCCAGAAATGCTGGATTTCGACGGTCGACAGGATCTGGCTGACGAAGAAGGAGGGTGTGATGTTGAGCGTCACCCAGCTCGCCAGCAACCCGCCGATCAGTCCGCCGATATCAGAGCAGAAGGTCATCAGCGGCATCATGAGCAGTGCGCCGAGCACGCGCGGCACGACGAGCGCATCGAATATGTCGACGCCCATCACCTGCATCGCATCGATTTCCTGGTTCATGCGCATCGCGCCGATCTCGGCGGCGAAGGAGGATGCCGATCGCCCGGCCAGCAGCACGGCGGCGATCACCACGCCGAATTCGCGCAGCACCCCCACACCGACCATCTGGACGGTGTAGGAGGAGACGCCGTAGTCGGCGAGGATGTTGACGCCGATCAGCGCTACCACCGCGCCGATGAAGAAGGTCATCGTCATCGTGATCGGAATGCCGCGCAGCCCGGCGTCGTGCATGACCGAGACGAGCGGGGTGAGGCGAAGCCGGCCTGGCCTGACAAGGGTGCGGAGCAGGGCCAACACGGTTTCGCCGATAAAGCTCAGCGCCTGATAGGCCTCGTCGCCATGACGAACCACGACATGACCGATGGCCGCCAGGGCCTGCGTCAAGCCGCGCTGGCGCACAGTGCCGGCGGCCTCCGCCATCAATGGGCCGATGATCGTCAGCAATCGGCGGAGATCGTCGCGCCGCATCAGCGCATCGCGCGCGCCGGGCTCGGCAACGCCGAGCAGCGCATAGGCCCCGGCGCTGTCGACGCGCCCCAGTTGCGCGACGTCGATCGACGCGAATGAGGTCGCACTGCTCCGCAGCCGCTCGGGCAAATCGCCCAGCGTGAGCGCGGTCCAGTCGCCCTGCGCCACGAGCTCGGCGCCGTCGGCACCGTCACGAAGCTCATAGCTGGCCGCTGGACCGGGCGTGCGGTGAGTCACGACATCTGCTTGAGGAGTGCCGCGATCCCCATGGCGAGGATCAGCACCGCCAAGGCAATGAAGAAGCAGCTCGAGCCGGGAACCAGGCCGCGCTCGCGCTCCGCCAGGGGCACGATTTCGTCATCGCCATCGATCTGTTCGGATGCCGGAAGTTCAGTCATGTTATGACATTGAGCCCCCGACGAGCGCGATCGGAATAGGGATTGTTACGGATGCAATGCGAAGCCGCGCGGCCGTCGGCGGCTTCCTCCTTTTCGGCGGAGAACCGATAGGCGGGACCCCGGCCCTTGCCTCTCGACCGATGCTCTCACGGGAAGCTCCGTACGAAATCGGCGACCTTGCGGCTCAGCGTTGCTGACTTCAGCTCGGCGTCCGTGAGAATCATCCTTCCGACCGGCGCTTTCGCGCACAGCGAAGCCATGGCCTTGAGCGCCGTGTCGCCGCCGCGCCCGCCCATGGTGCAGAACGTGGCGATGGCACGGCATCGGGAACCCTGTTCCGACAGGAAGCTGCGCATTGGCGAGGCCATTGCGCTGGCCCAGACCGGCGTGCCGAGCACGACCAGGTCATAGTCTGCGGGGTCATGCTGCAGCGCCGCGATTTCAGGCAAATCGCCCCGGCGTGCTTCCCGAGCGGAACGCAGCCAGCCGAACATGCCGTGGCGCGGCCGTACGTCCCTGATCTCCTCCAGGTCCGCGCCGCACGCGTCAGCGACCAGCTTGGCGACG
The DNA here is from genome assembly GCF_039522915.1 of Sphingomonas oligophenolica. Taxonomy (NCBI): domain Bacteria; kingdom Pseudomonadati; phylum Pseudomonadota; class Alphaproteobacteria; order Sphingomonadales; family Sphingomonadaceae; genus Sphingomonas; species Sphingomonas oligophenolica. Next base: position 39,130 of record NZ_BAAAEH010000049.1, on the reverse strand, counting down.
GTTCGCACATGGCCAGTCCGCGAGTAAAAGACGACGAGTGTTCGCGTCATGATCAGCCTCCGACCTCGGGGCCGGCGGCTGTGCATGGTGCCGCGAGACCCTGGAGGCGGACTCTTATTGCGGGTCCGACGCGCGGGTTATGGGGAAGAGTACGGAGATCGATTCAATCCCCACGAGGGATGTGGGACGCGCGGGCGGGCAGGTGCTGCATCAGCGCTCCGCTCTTTGACATGACTGGATTATTCTGGACGGTGCCTCGCCGCTGTTATCTCCAACAATGCCGCTGTTATGGGGAACCGCGTCGCTGTTCCCGCTGCTGTTCTCCGCTGTTTTCCCGCTGTTATCCGATAACAGCGAAATTGGTCCCAAGATATTGATGGAGCACGCTTAAATTGCCCAAGAAATCCAACATAACAGCGGCAAAAAATATTTTTCGGAGAACAGCGGGAACAGCGGGAAATTCCGAGCCACTGTCGGCCTCGATGCCGGACGCCGGCATCGGGCGAGGCGCGCGTGTTAACACGTGCCGCAAGGAGCTGGGAGCTGTCGCCGGCAAGAAAGAAGCGCAAAGAAGATGCATCGCAAAGTGGCGCCATCTCATACTATTCGCGCGCTACAGGCCGACGCTATGTCTTTCCCCGATCAAGAGAGGGTAGATCAAGGGGGCATTCATGGCGCTGAAACATCTGGCGGCTTTATTCGCGCTTGTCGTGGCTTGCGCTGCGGCGCCGGTACGGGCAGCCACTCCCGCGACGCCCAGCGCTTCTCCTCCCTGCCGCCTGTTGCTCGACAATGACGACGGCATCGGGGCGCCGGGCATCCACGCCCTGTACGATGCGCTGAAGGATATGTGCGCATTGGTGGTGGTCGCGCCCGCGAACGAACAATCCGGCATGAGCCAGGCAGTCCCCCATTTCAGCAAGGGCCTGCCGGTACGGGCCATTGCTTTTGCCGACGGCATGACCGGCTATGCGGTGGAAGGCAGCCCGGCGGAAGCTGCGTGCCTCGGCATTCTGGCCATGTCGGACGGCAAGCCTTTCGACCTGCTGATATCGGGCATCAATGCCGGCGAGAATACCGGCCTCGGCAATCTCTATTCGGGTACGGTCAATGCCGGAATAGAGGCGCTGGTGCGTGGCACGCCGTCGATCGCCTTCTCCCTGTCCGATGAAGATGGCGATGACTACAGCAAGGCGGTGCCGGTCGTCCGGGCACTCGTGCGCGAGGCGCTGGCCAGGCGCTTGCCGCCGGGGGTGATGCTCAACGTCAATATCCCGAAGGATTATGACGGCATCGTTGTCCTGCCGTCGCGAGGCCTGTCGGCGGTTCTGACCGGCTTCACCGCGAGCAGGACGCCGAATGGCGACACGCTCTACAAGCCAAACATCACCTATCCCAACCCGTCTCCGCCGCCGGGCGGCGACGTCCAGGGCTATTTCACCGGGCACAAGGTCACCGTCACGCCGCTGGCGATGGATCGGACCGCGACTGAGGCGATCGACATCATCAAGGGCTGGCCGCTGACGATCGCACCCTGAGCGTGTCGCCGGAAAGCGCTATTCGGGGTGTAACGCCACTGAAACAATAACGAAACTGGTTGCGACATCTCAGCGAGCCGCCCCGCTTCGCTCTATAGAATGGCCATTCCCGCTTGGGAGGATGGTGAGAGCATGAAGTACGTAAGACTGGGAGATAAAATCACCACCGAAATGGTGGAACAGTCGAGCCCATCCCCGACAAGCGATCCAGACAGACTGAGGGGTGCGGGCATGAGCACTGTGATGATTTCCAAACAAGGGTCGGACGCGTTGAAAACACCGCGCCTGGTACGATTGGCGCCCAATTTTCATGTCGCCGTCTTCAGTACGATGAAACTATATCCCGCTTCCTTCATCATCAGGCAGGCTGAAGCACGGGGCGATCTCGGCCCCGATACGATGGTCGTCGAAACCACGTCCGGCACCTTCGGCCTTGCCCTTGCGATGGTCTGTGCCGAGCGCGGCTACCGGCTCTCGCTGGTCGGCGACACGGCGATCGACGAGACGCTTCAGGCCCGGATCATCGCGCTTGGCGCTGATCTTCATATCGTGACCGAGCCGGCCCCGGTCGGTGGCATGCAGCGCGCGCGGCTCGATCGCCTGGCTGCGTTGCGCCAGGAATTTCCCGACCATTTCTGGCCGGCGCAATATGAGAATCCGGACAACAGCACGTCCTATGCCGAACTGGCCGAACATCTCGCCGGCGAGCTCGGCTCGATCGATTGCCTGATCGGAACGGTCGGCACCGGCGGCTCGATGTGCGGCACCGCCGCCGCGCTGGGCACTCTGTGCCGCGGCCTGCATGTCGTCGGGGTGGATACGCATAACAGCGTCTTGTTCGGCCAGCCCGACCGGCCCGGCCGGTTGCTCAGGGGCCTGGGCAACAGCCTGATGCCGCGCAATGTCGACCACACGACCTTCGACGAGGTCTTCTGGGTCAACGCGGCCGATGCGTTCCTGGCGGCGCGCGAGCTTCACCGCCGGCATGCCTTGTTCATGGGCCCGACGAGCGGCGCCGCCTGGCTGACCGCGGCGTGGTGGGCGCGCCAGAATCCCGATCAGCGCGTCGTCGCGATCCTGCCTGACGATGGCCATCGCTATCTCAGCACGGTCTACAACCCCGAATGGATCGAGGAGCGGGGGCTTACCCGCGCTGCCTTGCCCGAAGCGCCGGTCACGGTTGACCATCCCGGCTTCGAGGGCGACCGCTGGAGCCGCTTCGCGTGGCAAAGGCGGCGGATCGAGGAAGTGCTCGCCGGCGCGGAGGTAAGGCAGGTCGCATGACCGGACGAACGGTCGTGTTTCTCGAGAGCAACACGACGGGCACCGGGCGGCTGTTCATGCGGGCTGCCCGGGCTGAAGGGTGCGAGCCGGTGCTGCTCGCGACCCGGCCCGGCCTTTATCCCTTCGCCGAGGAAGAATCGGTCCGCATCGTCGAGATCGACACCGCTGACGAAGCAGCGGTGCTCGAGCTCTGCGAGCAGCTCGCCCGCGATACCGAGCTGAAGGGCCTGACCTCGACGTCCGACTATTACATCCTCTCGGCGGCCAGGCTGGCCGGGCGGCTCGGTCTGCCGGGTCCCTCGGTCGCCGGAATCGAGACCTGTCGCGACAAGCAGCTCCAGCATGAGGCCTTGCGCGCCGCGGGAGTTCGGGTGCCGGCATCGCTGGTCGCCGGCACGCCCGACGAGGCGGCGTCGGCCGCCCGGCAACTCGGGCTCCCGGTTGTGATCAAGCCGGTCGGCGGCAGCGGCAGCGTGGGGGTCAGGCTGTGCCGGACTGAAGACGAGGTGGCGCAGCACGCCGCCGTGCTGCTGAGCCGCACGCTCAACGAACGCGGCATCCCGATCCGGCGCATGATCCTGCTCCAGCAGCTTGTCCAGGGGCCCGAATATTCAGTCGAGACCTTCGCCGGCGAGGTGGTCGGAATCACCGGCAAGCATGTCTCGGATCCGCCGGTCTTCGTCGAGCTCGGCCATGATTTCCCGGCCGCGCTTGACGAGGCGGATGCGCGGGCGATCGCGGCGATCGCGCTTCGGGCCGTGGCCGCGCTCGATCTGAACTGGGGCGCCGCGCATACCGAGCTTCGCCTGACGCCCGGGGGGCCGGTGATCATCGAAGTCAATTCGCGGATGGCCGGCGGCTTCATCCCCGAGCTGGTGCGCCGGGCGACCGGGATCGATCTCATTCGCGAGCTGACCCGGCGGGTCGTCGGGAAGGAGGCGCGCCTCGGCCGCAACGCCGCAGGCCACGCCTCGATCCGCTTCTTCGTGCCGGATCGCAGCGGAACCCTGGCGGCGCTGAACGGCGTCGCCGAGGCGCGGGCGGTGCCGGATGTCTGCGATCTCAGCCTCTACCGTGAGCCCGGCTTCACGGTTGCGCTGGCCGGCGATTTCCATGACAGGATCGGCCATGTGATGACCGCCAGCCACGATGCCGCCGCGGCGCGCGCCAGCGCCGATCATGCGCTGTCGCTGCTGAGCGTGGCGCTGGCCTGAATGTCCGACAAGGCCGGCGACACCGGGCGGATTCGCCGCAGCCTTTCCCGAACAGCGCTCAGGGCGCTCGGCGCTCATGCGGCGGCGCCCAGCCGGGCATGGGAAATGGGATTCATCGCCGAGGTCGACCGGGCACATCTGGTCATGCTGGTCGAATCCGGCCTGCTCGATCGAACACATGCCGCGCGGCTTCTCGCAACGATCGGTCAGCTTGCGGAGAGCGGCTTCGCGGCGCTTGATGGCCTGGAGGCGCCGCGCGGGCTCTACCTGCTCTACGAGAGCCACCTGATCGAGCGCCTCGGGGAAGAGATTGGCGGTGCGCTGCACACGGCGCGGTCCCGCAACGATCTCAACGCGACCGTGCTTCGGCTCCAGCTGCGCGAGCCGGCCGCCGAGTTGATCCGGGCGCTGTTGCGCCTGATTGCCATCCTTCTCGCCAGGGCGCGCCGCTTCGCTGACGTCGTGATGCCGATCTACACCCACGGACAGGCAGCTCTGCCCGGCTCCTACGGCCATTATCTCGCGGCCATCGCTCAGCCGCTGCTGCGCAGTGCCGACGCGCTGCTCCACTGTCTCGACGGCGATCTCGATCTCTGCCCGCTCGGTGCCGGAGCGGTCGGCGGAACCAGCCTGCCGATCAGAACCGAGGTGACGGCGCGGCTGCTCGGCTTCGGCGGCGTCACGTCCAATTCGATCGACGCAGTGGCGTCGCGCGACGTCGTCGTCCGATTGCTTGGCGAGGCGACGATCCTCGGCACCACGCTCAGCCGCCTCGCCACTGATCTGCAGGGCTGGATGAGCGCAGAGTTCGGCTTTCTGTCATTGCCCGATTCGCTGGTCGGCTCGAGCTCGATGATGCCCCAGAAGCGCAACCCCTATCTGCTCGAGCATGTCCAGGGCCGCTCTGCGCGGCCGCTCGGCGCGCTGGTCGCGGCGGTGACCGCGATCCACGCCAAGCCCTTCACCAACAACATCGCGGCCGGTACCGAATCCGCCGCGGGTGTCCGGGATGCGCTGGCCGACGTCACGAGCGCAGTCGACCTCGCCTGCGTCATGGTGAAGGGCGCTGCGCCCCGGCGCGATGTCATGCTGTCGCGCGCCGAAGGGACGTTCCTCGAAGCGACCGAGATCTGCAACCGGCTGGTGCTTGCCGGCATGCCGTTTCGCGCCGCGCATCACCTGGTCGGGGAGGCGATCACCGAGGCGCTCGAGCGCGATCCGCGCGCGCGTGGCGACGCGGTGATCGCTCATGTCGCAGCGGCGATGCCGCATGCCGATCTCGGCGGGCTCGATCCCCGCTCGATCATGCGGGCGAGCCGGTTCGGCGGCGGCCCCGGCAGCATCATGGCGCGCGGCGGCTTCGCCCGCGAGCGCGCCGCGCTGCGGTCGCACGCGGCCGGCCTGAAGCGATGGGTCGATCAGTGGCGCGACGCGGCCCGGGCGCTCGACCGGGAAGCGGCGGCGATCACCGTGCCAGCCTCAGCCTGATACCAGCTCGGCCGGCTCGGCCAGACAGGATCGCAGGCTTTCGGCCAGGCGCGGGGCATGGCGCTCCGCCATCATCGTCACATGGTCGCCGGGCACCCAATGGACGCGAACCGGTGCCGCCGAAACGGCGCGCCAGCCAAGCGCCTCGTCGTCGACCAACGCCATATCGTCATCGGCCATGATGTCGCTCGCCCGGAACAGCGTGATCGGCACCCGCGACGCGACCGGGCGCCAGGCCAGCCGCGCCTCCCGATGGGCCTGGGCGACGCGAAGCAGATTGCGGACGAGCGCGTCGCCCTGCGCGGCCGGGAAGGAACCATCGCGGTCAAAGGCCTCGGAGACGAGGGCGATCTGGTCGTCGATGGCGAGATCGCGCAGGCGGTCGTACGGCAGGTCGACGCCCAGCCCGGTGAAACGCCGGAAGATCGCCACCGCGCCGGCGAGGTCGCGCGCCGTGCGCTCCTGCTCGGACAGGGCCGATGTCCGATCCTCCCGCGCGAAAGCGGTGTCGAACATGGCGAGCAACACCACCTCCTCGCCCTGCGCCGCGAGTTGGCTCGCTATTTCATAAGCGATCAGCCCGCCGAACGAATGCCCACCGAGACGGTAAGGGCCGAGCGGCTGGATCGAGCGCAGCGCCTCGATATAGTCGGCGGCGATCTCGCGCAGGTCGGATTGCGGCGCTGCCTCGCCCGACAGGCCCCGCGCCTGCACGGCATGGACTGGCCGGTCGGCCGCGAGGTGCCGCACCAGCGGCACATAGTTCAGCACGGTGCCGCCGCCGGTATGGACCAGGAACAGGATCTCCGGATCGTCGCCCGACCAGAGCTTCACCACCTGCGACTCAGCGGTCTCCTGGCGGCGGACGACATTGGCGAGATGCTCGATGGTCGGCGCCTCGAACAGGGCGGCGAGCGGCACCCTGCGCTCGAGCCGCTGCTCGATCCGGGTGAGGAGGCGCAGCGCCAGCAGCGAATGGCCGCCGACATCGAAGAAGCTGTCGGTCACGCCGATCTCGCGTGCGCCGAGCAGGTCCTGCCAGATCTGCGCGATCTGAAGCTCGATCGGGTCGCGAGGCGCCACGTGGCGGCCTTCGCGGTCGATCGCGGCCGGATCGATCGCCGGCAACCGGGCGCGATCCAGCTTGTGGTTCGCGGTCAGCGGCAGGTGATCGAGGAAGAGGAAGGCGGACGGAATCATCGCCGCGGGCAATCGCTGGCGTAGGAAGTCGCGCAGGTGCCTGGCATTGCGATCGGCGTCGCGGCTCGGCACCACATAGGCGACCAGCATCGGGCCGCCGGGGTTGTCGGTCCGGACGATGACGGCGCAGGCGGCGACATCCGGGCTCGTGCCGAGGCTGGCGGCGATCTCCATCGGTTCGACGCGGACGCCGCGGACCTTCACCTGATCGTCGGCGCGGCCGAGGAAGTGCAGCAGGCCGGCCGCGTCGGCCATGCCGCGGTCGCCGGTCAGATAGAGCCGGTCATGGGGATCGTCGCTGAACGGACTGGCGACGAAGCGCCGTTCATTCTCGTCCGCAGCGTTGACATAGCCCAGGCTGCGGAACGGGGTGCGGATCGCAATCTCTCCGATCTCCCCGATCCCGCATTGCCGCTGGCCGCTCGTCAGTACGAGCAGCTGGGTCTGCGGCAGCGGCGTTCCGAGCGGCTGGATTCCGCCATGGATCTCGTCGGGAACGACATAGGCGCATTTGGCCAGCGTTGTTTCGGTCGGGCCGTAGAGGTTGATGATCCGGCCGCCCGAGGAAAAGCTGCGGCGCCAATGGCGGACCAGGGTCGCGGTCAGCGGCTCGCCGGCGAAGAATACCAGCCGGAGCGACGGGAGCGCCTCCCCGGGCCCGGCGTCGAGCAACCAGGTCTCGGCAACCGAAGGTACGCTGTGCAGCAGCGTGATGCGCTCGGCGCGCAGCCACGCCACGCTTCGCCCGCTCGCCACCGTCTCGTCGTCGCGCGGCAGCACGAGCTCCGCGCCCGAGACAAGCGGCAGGAAGACGTCGCGCAGCACCACGTCGAACGACATGCCGGTGAGCTGGGCGCAGCGATCGCCGGGACCGACCGCGAAGGTCCGCCGTTGCCAGTCGAGGAAATGGGCGAGCCCGCCGGCTGTGCCGAGCACTGCCTTGGGCGTGCCGGTGCTGCCCGAGGTGAAGAAGATATAGGCGGGATCCTCGAGGCCGGCACGCGGCTCGACCGGTTCGCTCGCTGGCACGGCATCGACAGGCGCGTCGATCATCAGCACGGTCGTCCCAGCCAGCGTATCGAGCCAGGCATCAGCGTCCTGTCGCGGCCCGGCATGAAGCAGGAACCGGGCACTCGCCTGTTCAAGCATCAGTCGCCGGCGCTGCTCGGGCAGGTCGGGGCTGAGCGTCAGCAGGACGCCGCCGGCTTGAAGCACTGCCGCCATCGCGACGATGAAGCCGGCGCTTCGGGCACCGTGCAGGGCAACCACGTCACCCTGGGCGAGGCCGGCCGCGCGCAAGCGTGCGGCGGTTCGCGTCATGCGGGCAGCGAAGTCGGCATAGCTCAGCGCGACGCCGCCTTGCGACACGGCAGGTTCGTCGGGCGTCCGCCGGGCCCAGCGCAGAATGCTGGCCGGGACCGGCTCCTGCTCGGGCCGCTCGATCGGCATGGCCGGATCGGGAAGCGTCGTCAGCGCCGATCGCGTGACGAGATCGAGCGCGCCGATCGCCCGATCCGGATCAGCCGCGACCTGCCGGAGGATCGCGTCGAACTGCTCCAGCAGCGCCGTCATCCGGGCCTCGGTGTAGCGCGCGCGCTGATAGACCAGCCTGAGTTCGAGCGCGCCTTCCCATTCAGTCACGTACAGCACCATCGAGAATTCGCAGCGCTGCGCCTCGGGTCCTTCGAACGACGCGCGCAGCCCGGGCAAGTCCAGGACCCGCGGCGGGCTCGGTGTGAAATTGAAGAAGGTCTCGAACAGGGGGTGGCTGTTCGCGCTGCGGTCGGGCGCGATATCCTGCACCACCTGGTCGAACGGCACTTCATGATGTTCGAGCCCGTCAAGCACGGTGGTGCGGACCCGCGCCAGCGCCTCGCGGAAGCTGAGATCCGGGGTAAGCCGGGTCCGCAGCGCCAGCGTGTTGAGGAACAGGCCGATCAGCGCTTCGGTCTCGAGCCTGATCCGCCCGCTCACCGGCGATCCGACCAGGATATCGTCGCGTCCGGTGGCCCGCATCAGCAGCACCTTGAAGGCAGTCAGCAGGGTTGCGAACAGCGAGCTTTCCTGCTGCCGGCTCAGCGCCTCCAGCTGGTGCCGCAAGCCGATATCGATCACCCGCTCGACCGATGCGCCGGCAAAGTCACGGCTTGCCGTCTCGGCATGGCCGATCCGGTCCGGCGGCAGATCGAGGACTGGCGGGGGGGTCTCGAGCTGCTTGTGCCAGTAATCGAGGCCACGGCGCAGCACGCCGCCCTGCAACCGCTCGCGCTGCCATTCGGCGAAGTCGCCATATTGAATGACCGGCGCTGGAACCACGGGCTCGCGCCCATCGGCGAACGCGGCGTAATGCGCGGCCAGTTCCTCGAGCAATACCCCGATCGACCAGCCATCGCCGACAATATGGTGGATGGCGATGATCAGGAAATGCTCCGCTTCGCCGAGGCGGACCAGCGTCACCCGCAACAGCCGGTCGCGCGCCAGATCGAAACCGCGCTCGGTCTCCTCCGCATAAAGCTGTTGGCACCGGTCCTCGCGCTCCTGCGGCGACAGCGCCGGGTCGCAATCAAGGAGGTCGACCGTCCGGATCGGGAATCCGGAGGGCGGGGCGATCACCTGAATCGGCCGCCCTGCTTTGGCCATGATGTTGGTACGGAGCGACTCATGGCGGCGGACGATCTCGTCGAGCGTCCGCGCCAGCGCGGGCATCGACAATCGCCCGGTCAGGCGCAGCCCCCCGGTGATGATATGAGTCGAATCGGCAGGGGACAGCCGGTCGAGAAACCATTGCCGTTCCTGCGCAAAGGAAAGCGGTGCCTCGTCGCGCGCGCCACGCGAGACGAGGCCGTTGACCGGTCGCGGCGCCTCCTGTTCGAGGCGCGCCAGCCGGCGCAGCAACAGCTCGCGCTGCGCGGGCGACAGCTCCTTGATTCGCGAACTCGTATCAGCCCCAATATCAGCCATCGCTGCCCTCCTCCGACAACAGGCTTTCGAGATCCGCATCGGACAGGCCACCGACCTCGGCGAGCATCCGTGCCAGCATGTCCGGATCGGCCCTGGCGAGCTGGGCGTCGGCGACGATCTGCGCCAGCTCGGCGACGGTCGGCGCCTGCAGCACCGTCGCGAGCGAGACCTCTACCTGCAGCCGAGACGAGATGCGGGCATTGAGCTGGGTCGCGAGCAGCGAATGACCGCCCAGCTCGAAGAAATTGTCGTGGATGCCGATCGGATCGATCGTGAACAGGTCCCGCCAGATATCGGCGAGTGTCTGTTCGAGGTGCCCGCGCGGCGCGACATAGCCGGTGCGGATTTCAGGCCGCTTGTGGAGCGTCAACGGGGTCCCGGTACTGCCCTGCGATTGAGTCATCCATTGGCGAAGCCGGGCGCGCAGGTCGCCGGTCGAGACGATGACATGCGGCGTGCGTGGGAGCGCGAGGATTCGCTCGCACGCGGCGGCGGCTTCGTCGGCCTCCATGAAATAGTCGGCGACCGTGCCGCCCAGCCCGTCAATCGCCGCACGGATATCGGTCAGGCGCCAGCTGTCCCAGTCGATCGATATCCAGGGCGTGCCGCCGGCGCGGCCCTTAAGCCGGGCGAAGGCATCGAGAAACAGATTGGCGCTGCTATAGGCGGCAAAGCCAAGGCCGCCGAGAACCGCTGACAGCGACGACATCAGCACGCAGAAATCGAGCGTCCGGCCGGCGAGCAATTGGTCTAGCACCAGCAGGCCGTGCACCTTGGCCCTGAACTGGATTTCCGAATCCTCGGCCGTTGCCCGCGCGATCTCGCGAAATGTCTCGACGCCGACCGCGCCCGCGCCGTGGAACACGCCGTGAAGCGTGCCGAAGCGCGCATCGGTCTGGTCGAGCACGCGCTTCATCGCCACGGGATCGGCGACATCGGCGCTGGCCGTCAGGATCTCGGCGCCCAATGCCTCTAACCCCTCGAGCCGGCGAATCTGCAGGCTGGTGCGGTCTTCGGCCGGGTGTTCGGCAAGCCATGATGGCCAGTCGGGCCGCGCCGGGAAGGTTGAGCGGCCGACAAGCACCAGTCGCGCCTGGAAGGTGCGCGCCAGATAGGTCGCCATGGCAAGTCCGACGCCGCCGAGCCCTCCGGTCAGCAGATAGACGCCCTTGTGTCGCAACGGCGACTGGCCGGCGGCGGGTGCTTCGAGCCTGACCGGCTCATGATCCTGCACCCAGCGCCGCCCGTTGCGGTAGGCGACGATGGGCGCTTCGATATCCGCGGCGAACTCGGCGAGCATCTGAGCGACCAGCGCGTCGCGGCGGTCGGTATCATCGACCGGAATGTCGGTGTCGAGGCACCGGCAGCTGATCCCCGGCCTCTCCTGCGGGGCGACCATCGCTGGACCGAGCAGGGTGATCTTTTCGGGCGCCAGTCTCTCATGCCCGTCGACGTCGAACAGCCCGTTGCTGACGATCTCGACGCGCAGCCGCTCGACATGGCCGTCCGTCATCAGCCCGGCGAAAAGCCGCATCAGGCTGTGAAAGCCGCCGACCTGCGTCGCGGAGAAGCGCGCGCTCGTCAGCGCCGCGTCGTCGGCCCCGGTGAGCGACCAGAGATGGACAATCGTATCGGGCAGGCCGCCGCCGTCGCGCAAGAGGCTGACAAGGGCGTGATAATCCTCTTCCCGGTGCGGATTCAGGGCGAAGGCGTCGCCGTCCCGCTCGAATCCGTCGCCTTGCGTCACCGTCAGGACGCGCGCGCCGGCGTCGCGCAGTCGCTCGGCGAGCCGCGCGCCTACCCCCTGCTCATCGAGGAACAGCAGCCAGGTTTCGGCAACGGCCTTCCCCGAGCCGCGCAGCGGCGCGGGTTTCCAGAAGGGCAGCTCGAACCAGTTCTCGATCGGACGCCGCCCGCATTGGATGGCGGGCTGGTCACCGGCGATCGGTGGATCGATCCAATGGCGCGCGCGCTCGAAGGGATAGGTCGGCAGCGACACCCGCTTCAGTCCATCGCGCGCCAGCAGGCGCGTCTTGTCGAGCGGCGCGCCCGCCTGCCACAACAGGCCGATGCCGCGCAGCAGCATCGCCGGCTCGGACTGCCGTCCATAGGACCAGCGCATCGTCGGGATCACCGCGCTGGCCCCGCCAAGCCGCTCGCGCGCCGCGAACGCGTGCGCGCTCAACGACTGGCCCGGTCCGAGCTCAAGCAGGATTCGGTTCGGATCGTCGAGCAGGCTTTCCAGGCCGTCCTGGAAGCGCACCGTCCGGCACAGATGCCGAGCCCAATAATGCGGATCGGTCGCCTCGGCATCGCTGATCCAGGTGCCGGTCAGGCAGGAGACATAGGGGATTTGCGGCGGCTGCGGGTCGCTCTCGGCGACGATTGCGGCGAGCTCGTCGATGATCGGGTCCATCATCACGCTGTGATAGGCATAGCCGCTGTTGAGCCGCTGGCAGCTCACGCCTTCCGCGACGAGGCGGCGTTCGAGCTCGGCGATCTGGTCTTCCGCACCCGAAACGATGGTCAGTCGCGCGGTGTTGACCGCCGCGATCGAGACAGTGGCAGGCAGCATCGGCGCCAATTCGGCCTCGCCGAGCGGCACGGCCAGCATGACGCCGGGCGCGACGCGCGACTGGATCAGCCGGGCTCGCGCTGCCACCACGCGGATCGCCTCGGGCAGGGGAAACACTCCCGCCAGGCAGGCGGCGACGAATTCGCCGATGCTGTAGCCGATCATTGCGTCAGGCTCGATTCCCCAACCGCGCAGCAGCTGGGCGAGCGCATATTCAGTGACGAAGATCGCCGGCTGGCCCGCTGTCGGCTGGTCGAGCGGCGAAGGCGATGCGCCGGCATCGGCACCGCGCCGCAGCATCGCGCGCAGATCGAGCTTGCCCGCTGTTTCGGCGCCGGCCGGTTTGACGCTCCCTCCGTCGAGCTCGGGCCGCGACCAGTTCCGGCCGGGGTAGAGGATGTCGCGGATATCACCGTCGGCATGCGGGCGAAGCAGGTCAGCGCAGGCGTCGATCGCCGCGCGGAACACGGGCTCGGTGCAATAAAGCTCCCAGCCCATGCCCGGATAATGATCGCCCAGCCCGGGAAACATGAAGGCGATCGTCTTGCGCTCCGCCGGAACGATCGCAGCGCGGAGGCTGGACGGGTCGTCGAGCGCCTCGGTCGCTTCCGTTACCGTGCCGGCGACCAGGAAGCGGCGATGGTCGAAGTCGCGCCGGCCCACCCGCAGGCTATGCGCCACATCGCCGAGCGGGAGATAGGGATGGCGACGCAAATGGTCGGCGAGGCGTCGCGTTGCCGTATCGAGCGCAGCTGAAGACCGCGCTGAGATCATCAGCAATTCGGCCGGCGCGCTCGGTGCCGGCGGCCGCGGTGCGGGAGGCTCCTCGAGCACCACATGGACGTTGGTCCCGCCAATCCCGAACGAGCTCACGCCCGCGCGCATCGGTGCCGCCCCTTCGTGCAGCCTGAGTTCGGTCGGCACCGTGAAGGTGGCGCCGAAATCGAGGCTGGGATTGGGGTTGCGGTAGTGAAGGCTCGGCGGGATCGCGCGGTGGCGCAGCGCAAGCACGGTCTTGATCAGCCCGGCGATGCCCGCCGCCGCGTCGACATGGCCGATATTGCTCTTCACTGAGCCGATCGCACAGGGCGCTGTGCGTGCCGCGACGCCGAATATCTCCTTCAGCGCGGCGACCTCGATCGGATCACCGAGCAGCGTGCCCGCGGCATGCGCTTCGATCATCGCAACCGAAGCTGGCGCCACATCGGCAATCGCCAATGCCTCGGCGATGACCTGTACCTGGGGGGAAACGCTCGGCGCGGTGAAGCCGACCTTGTCGCGGCCATCATTGTTGATCGCCGAGCCGCGGATCACGGCATGGATGGTATCGCCATCGGCAATCGCATCCTCGAGCCGCTTCAGCAGCACCGCGCCCGCGCCGTCGCTCGAAACGGTGCCCCGCGCCTCGGCATCGAAAGGCCGGCAATGGCCATCGGGCGAGAGGATGCCGCCTTCCTCGTAGCGATAGCCGGTGACGAGCGGCAGGTGGACCGAGGTGCCGCCGGCGAGCGCCATGTCGCTCTCCTGCGACAACAGGCTCTGGCAGGCGAGATGGACGGCCGCGAGCGAAGTCGAGCAGGCGGTACCGACGCTGATGCTGGGTCCCTTTAGGTCGAGCAGATAGGAGGTTCGCGTCGCGAGGAAGGTCGGGTCATTGCCGAGCGCGACCTGGAAGATCCCGCTTTCCTCGATCAGAGTCGTATTGGGCCACAGATTGCGGAGCAGATAGGAGCTGAGGATGCTGCCGGCGAACACCCCGATTGGCCCCGGGAAGTGCCGTGGCTCATATCCCGCATCCTCGAACGCCATCCACGCGCATTCGAGGAAGATCCGCTGCTGCGGGTCCATCAGCGCAGCCTCGAACGGGCTGAAGCCGAAGAATGCGGCGTCGAGGCAATCGACCTGGTCGACCACCCCCTTGGCGCCGACATAGCCGGGCTGGGCCGAGAGGGCGCGATCGATTCCGGCGGCTTCGAGCTCAGCTGCGCTGAACCGGGTGATCGCTTCGCCGCCGCTGCTCAGCAGATCCCAGAAGGCGTCGGGCGAATCGGCGCCCGGAAAGCGGCAGGCCATGCCGATCACGGCGATGCAGCCTGGTGGGAAGGCGTCCGGCGCTGATGTCATGCCGGCGTTCCAGCGCTGATCCGCGCTCGCCTGTCGCTGGTCCGGATACGCGCCTCCTGCCGGGCGGCCGCGCGAGTCGGGGCCGTGGCGGCATTGACCTCGAGCTTCACCGCGCCCGATGCCAGGCGGCCGAGGTGGCGGGCGAGGCTTTCGACCGTGGGATATTTGAACAGGTCAGTGATCGCGACCGAGCGATGCGCGTCAGTGCGGATCCGATCCTGCACCGCGAGCAGCAGCAGCGAATGGCCACCCTGTTCGAAGAAATTGGTCTGAACGCCGACATGGTCGATCCCGAGCAGATCCTGCCAGATCGTCGCGATCAGTCGCTCGGTCTCATCGCCCGGCGCAGCGCCACGGCCGTTTGCCGTCACCGCCACCGTCGGCACCCGCTTAAGCAAGGCACGGCGATCGAGCTTGCCACTCGAGCTCAGCGGCAGGTGATCGATCGCGACGATCGTCGACGGCACCATATAGGCCGGCAGCCGTTCGCGCAGCGTGTCGCGCAACGTCACCTCGTCGAGTCCCACAGCCTGCGCCATCCAGGCAGGGGGCACCACGAAGGCGACGAGCCGTCGGTCCTCGTTGCTCTCGCCGACAGCCAGTACCGCGGCTTCACGCACCATGGGTTGTTCGCGCAGCACCGCCTCGATCTCGCCCAGCTCGACGCGAAACCCGCGAATCTTCACCTGCTCGTCGAGCCGGCCGAGATAGTCGATCGTCCCGTCGGCGCCGAAGCGCGCGACATCGCCCGTTCGGTAAAGCCGTGCCGCTTCGTCGCCTGAAAACGGATCGGGCACGAAAGCGGCCTCGGTCAGATCGGGGCGGCGCCAATAGCCGCGCGCGACGCCCGGCCCACCGATATGGAGATGACCTGCCACGCCAGCCGAGACCGGGTTCATCGCTTCGTCGAGGATATAGACACGCGAATGACCGCTCGGCCGACCGATCGACGGCTTGCCGCTGCCCGGCACCACCTCGGCGAAGCTGGCGCAGACCGTTGCCTCGGTCGGGCCATAGGCATTGAAGAAGCGCCGGCCGGGCGCCCAGCGATCGACCAGCTCGGCGGGGCAGGCCTCGCCGGCGACGACCAGGGTACGCAGCGCGGGCAGCTCGGCTGCCGGCAGGCGAAGCAGGACTGACGGCGGAATCGTCAGCATGTCGATCTTCCACCGCGCGAGCAAATCCATCATCTCGGCCGAAGGCGTCAGTTCGGCGCGGGGCGCCATGTAGAGGCATGCGCCCGAGAGCAGTGTCGCGAAGATTTCCCAGACCGAGGCGTCGAAGCCGAAGGACGAGAATTGCAGCACATGACCGCCCGGCCCGATCCCGAAGGCGTCGGTCTGCATTTCGACAAGGTGGCGGAGCGAGCGATGGGTGATCACCACGCCTTTGCGTCGACCGGTCGAGCCGGAGGTGTAGATCAGATAGGCGGCATTCCCGGGCGCCGCCGCTTCGGGCAAATCGTCATCGGGGGCGCCGGGCTTGTCGGCCCAGTTTTCCGCAAGCGCCAGGATCGGTACCTGGTGCACGCCGGAAAGCGCGTCGATCACGTCGAACTGGCTGAGCACGACACGCGGTGCGCAATCGGCGATCAGCTCGCCGAGCAGCGCGGATGGCAGGCTCGGGTCGAGCGGCACATAGCAGCCGCCTGCCTTGAGTACCGCCAGTACCGCGACGAGGCGGCTCGGCGACGCTTCCATGCAGATCGCGACGCGCTCCTCCGGCGCGACGCCAAAGCCCCGCAGGCGCCGGGCAAGCTGGTTGGCGCGCGCGTTGAGCGTCGCGTAGCTCAGCTCGATATCGCCGTCCGCCGCATGGAAGACCGCCGCCGGTGCATCGGGGGATCGGCGGACCTGCGCCTCGAACAGGCGCGCAATCGAGTCGTCAGGGCGCCGGCATGCGTCCGACACCGGCGCCGGTGCGCGGCTCCAGGCGTCGATCAGCAACCGGCGCTCCTCGGCCGTCATATGGTCGAGCTCGGCCAGAGGCCGGTCGCCGTGCCGTGCCATCGCTGCCAGCAGGCTGTGCAGATGCCCGAGCAGCCGGCGGATTTCAGCAAGGTCGAAGCGGTCGTGATCGAAGCCGACCCCGAGCACGCTGCGCGCCCGGACCGCCAGCATCACCGTCAGCGGAATATTGGCCCGCTCGACAAAGTCGATCTCGCCGAGCGCCAGCCCGCCGCCGCTCAGCCCGAGCTGGTGCGAGGGGAAGTCCTCGACCACCAACAGGCTCTCGAACAGGGGGCGGCCGCGCGGCACCGCGCTCCAGCCCTGGACGTCGGCGAGCGCTGCATGCTCATGCCGGCGCGCCGCCACCTGGTCCTGCTGCAGGTCCTTGAGCCAGGCGGAAAGCGTGGCGGCGGGGTCGATGGCGATGCGCGCGGGCAGGGTGTTGATGAACAGGCCGACCATCGTTTCGACGCCGTCGAGCTCGGGCGGCCGCCCGGCGACCGCCGTGCCGAACAAGACTTGCCGTTGCCCGCCATAGCGGGCGAGCAGCAGCGCCCACGCGCCCTGAACCAACGTGTTGAGCGTCACGCCATGCGTTCGTGCCGCCGCCCTCAGCCCGGCGATCGCGTCTGCCGAGATCTCAAGCAGCTCAAGACTGTAACCGCCGTCGCCTTCGCCAGCATCGCGGCCGATGCCCAGCGGTGTCGGTTCCGAAAATCCGGCGAGCTGATTGCGCCAGAAATGCTCGGCCTCGCTTTTGCCGAGGCTTTGCTGCCAGGCGATGAAATCGCGATAGGGGCGGACCGGCGCCAGTTCGGGCGGCCGCCCGTCGCGCGCCGCTTCGTAGGCGGCGAACACCTCTTCGAGGATGATCGGCACCGACCAGGCGTCGAGGATCGCGTGATGCCAGGTCCAGACCAGATGATGGCTGTCATCGCCAAGGCTGACCAGCTTGAGTCGCATCAGCGGCGCTCGTGCAAGATCGAAGCCGCGCGCGCGTTCGTCCCGGCGCAGCGCGGCCAATTGCCCGGCCTGATCACCGGAGTTGCGCCAGTCCACCACCTCGAGCGGCAGCCGCACGCGCGGCCCCGCAACCTGCAGCGGTTCGGCCAGCCCGGCCCAGGCAAAGGCGGTTCTGAGCGGCGCGTGGCGCTGCAGGGCTGTCTCCCACGCCGCCCGGAAGGCTGCGAGATCGACGATGCCGTGCAGCGCACAATCGAGCTGCTCGACATAGACGTCGGAACCGGGCGCCGAGACGCTGTGGAAGACCATGCCCTTCTGCATGGGAGACAGGGGATAGACCTCGGGCGCGGCGCGATCGGTCATGGCTCAGCCCTTGGCCGCGATGTCGGTCGGGGTGTCATCGTCCTCCAGATCGTCGTCGAAGCTGACCAGCTCGAGCGCGCGTTTGAGATTCTCCGGCGCGACGAGCGGCGGCGCGGCCTCGGCCGGCTGCGGTGACACCCAGCCGCCGGAGCTGAACCGGTCGCCCAGTTGCTCGGCGAGCGCGGCGATAGTGCGGTGAACGAATAGATCGACGGGCTCGACCGGCAGCCCGGCCTGCCGGCACCGCGCGGCGACCTGGATGCTTCGAATCGAATCGCCGCCGCTTTCGAAAAAGTCCTCGGTCACGCTAACGGGATCGCGCTTCAGCAAATGCCCCCAGATCGCGGCGATGGTCGCCTCGATTCCGGTTCGCGGCGCGACGATCGGCGCGGCGGCGGCGGTGCGCCATTCAGGCGCTGGCAGGCGGTGCTGATCGAGCTTGCCATTGGCGGTGAGCGGCAAGGCGGGCAGCGCGACGAAGGTCGAGGGGATCATCGAATAAGGCAGGGTCGCCGCGAGGAAGGGCCGCAGGCTCTCCAGGTTCGCCAGCGCACCCGCGTCGGTCGCAACCACATAGGCGACGAGCCGGCGCTCGCCTGACGGGCCGGGGCGCGCCAGCACCGCAGCCTCGGCCACGTCGGGATGGCGGCACAGTGCCGTCTCGATCTCGCCCGGCTCGATCCGCAGCCCATGCAGCTTGATCATATGGTCAGTGCGACCGAGGAAATCGATCAGTCCGTCGGCCCGGCGCCGCGCCATGTCGCGTGTCCGGTAAAGCCGCGCGTCGGCGGTTGTCCCATAGGGGTCGGGGATGAAGGCAGCCGCGGTGCGCTCGGCATCGCCGCGATAGCCCCGCCCGACACCGATGCCGCCGATATAGAGCTCGCCGACCACCCCGGCCGGGACCGGGGCAAGCCTGGCGTCGAGGACATGGGCGCTCATATTGGCGATCGGCCGGCCAACCGATACGACCGGCAGGGCTGCGTCGGCCGGCTCGATCCGATCGAGCCGGTAATGGCATTGATCGTCCGAGCATTCAGTCGAGCCATAGGTGTTGAGGATCGGGATCGCCGGATAGAGATCGAACCAGCGCCGGCACAATTCGGTCGGCAACGCTTCGCCGGTCGGAATCATCCAGCGCAAAGGCGCGAGATCGGGCGGGCCGCCGTCGCGGCTTTCGACTTCCTCGAGGATCGCGCGCAGCATCGACGGCACGATCTGGAGCATCGTCACCCCGCGCTGCCTGATTTCCTGAAGGAGCTCGGTCGGATCTTCTGCGATCGCATCGGGAATGACGACCACCCGCCCGCCGGCAACCAGCGGCGCCAGGCTCTGCCAGACCACCACGTCAAAGGATTGCGGCGCATTCTGCGCAAGCACGTCGGCCGCGGTGAAATCGAGATCGGACAATTTGCCGAGGACGTGGTTCACCATCCCGCGATGCTCGACCATCACCCCCTTGGGCTGGCCGGTCGAGCCCGAAGTGTACATGGTATAGGCAAGGTCGCCGCCGGCGGCCGGAAGCGGCAGCGAATGCCCGGCGGCTTGGCCCGCAAGCGTCTCGAAGGTCATGACGCGCGGGCGCCGGTCAGACGGGCTCTCGGCCAGCGCCGCTTCAAGGCCGGCCGCGAACGCCTCTTCGGTCAGCACCAGCGCCAGGTCGCTATTCTCCAGCACCACCCGGCTGCGCGCCGGCGGGTTGCGCGGATCGAGCGGCAGGAAGGCGCCGCCCGCCTTCATGATCGCGAGCAGCGCCGTCACGAAATCGATGCCGCGCTGCATGACCACCGCGACCAGCTTTTCGCGGCCGACGCCTTGCGCGGCGAGCGCCCGGGCAACGCTCTCGACGCGCTCCTGCAACGCCGCATAGCTCAGCGCGTCATCGCCGCACCTGATGGCGATGGCCTGCCCATCCGCTGCCGCGCGGGTTTCGAACAGCGCGCAGACCGTGGTTTCGACGGGTGGCGCAACCAGAGGACCACGCCCCGCGTCGAGCACGGCAGCGATTTGGTCCTCGGCCAGCAGCGAGAAGGCGCCGATCTCGCGGTCGGGGTCGGCGACCATCTGGCGCAGCAACACCTCGAAGCTCGACGCGATTCGTTCGATCGTCCCGGCATCGAAAAGGTCGGCGGCGAATTTCCATGCCCCGATCAACGCGCCCGAATCGGTCTTCTTCATTTCGAGGTTGAGGTCGAACTGGCCGTCCTGCTGCGCCAGCGGCCATGGCTCGAGCAGGAGGTCGGCAAAGGGCACCGGCGGCTCGTCCGGTGCGGGCAGCAGGGTGCGCTGTAGCTCGGGATAGCGGTGGAATTTCTGCAACACGAACGTCGTCTGGAAGATCGGCGAGCGGCTGATGTCGCGCGGCGGCTGCAGCGCATCGACGATCAGCGAGAAGGGGCAGTCCTGATGCTTCAGCGCCTCGATCACAGCCCTGCGCGTGTCGGCGAGGCAGGCGCGGAAGCTGCGATCGTTCGAAAAGCTTCCGCGGATCGGGAGCATGTTGATGAAATCGCCGATCAGGTCGGCCAGCCCCGCCTGGTGCCGGCCCGAGCTCGGCGTGCCGACGATGATGGTCTCCTGCCCGCCATAGCGATGCAGCAGCGCCTGATAGGCAGCCATGAGCAGCATGAAGAGAGTGGCATCCTCGGCGCCGGCGAGCCGCTCGAGATCGCGGGTGAGGCCAGCGTCGATCCGGCGCACCACGGTGCCGCCGCTGAAGGTCTGCGCCGGGGGGCGCTGCCGGTCGCCCGGCAGGTCGAGGACGGGCAGCTCGCCGGCAAGCGCATCGCGCCAATAAGCGAGATGCGGGTTGTCGTCGGCCTGTCCGTCGGCAGGGCGCTGCGCTCGGACATAGTCCTCATAGCTGACCGACAGGGCCGGCAGGACGGTGGCCTTGCCGCTGGTCTCGGCGGCATAGACGAGACGAAGCTCATCGAGCAGCACGATCAGCGACCACAGATCGCCGACGATATGCGGCAGCGTGAACAGCAGCACATGATGGTCAGCCGCGCGGCGGAACAGCGAAACGCGCAGGGCGGCATTGGTCGCCAGGTCGAACGGGCGCTGCGCCTCCTGGCGGACTGCCTCGCGCACCTGCTCGTCAGTCCAGGAGGCGGCATCGGTCTCGACCAGATCGACTGGCCAATGCTCGCGGGCGCGCTGCTGGATCAGCCCGGCGTCGTCCCTGAATTCGGTGCGCAGCCCGGCATGGCGGTCCGACAGGATCTGTAGCGACCGGCGCAGCGCCGGCACGTCGAGCGGCCCCCGCACGCCCATCGGCAGGGCAATCGAATAGGCCCAGCTTTGCGGCGCCAGCTTCCACAGGAACCAGAGCGCCTCCTGTCCGTGCGACAGCGGATGCCAGCCGCCGGTGACGCCCATCTTCTCGCGCACCAGCTGTTTCAGCCGGCTTTTCAGAAGCTCCTTCGAGGCATCCGACATCCGTGCGGCCGTGAAGGGATCGTCGCTCATGATCTTATTCCATCCCGGAAGGCTGTGCGGGCGCGTAGCTTTCCAGCAGCGCCTCCAGCTCGGCTTCGGAGAGCTGATCGAGCCGGGCGAGGACCGAGAGATCCTCGTTGCGATGGCTGGGCGCCGATCCTGACGGCGAGCCACCGGTGATTGCCGGGCCAATTGCGGCGAGATGCGCCGCCATCGCGCCAAGCGTTGGATATTCCCACACCAGGGTCGGCGAAAGCGCGACGCCCAGATGCTGCTCGAGCGCGCCGCCCAGCATCGTCGCGGTGACTGAATCCATGCCGAAATCGCTGAACCGGTCGCCGGGCGCGATGGTGGCGCGGCTCTGGCCATATTCGGCGGCCAGCCAGTCCTTCAGCCAGTCGAGGATCGCGCCCATGGGTCCGGAAGGCGCCGGCTCGAGCCGAACCGCCGGCGTCTCGGCAGGCGCGACGGCAGGCGCCGCCGCCGCTGCGGTCGATCGTGCCAACAGCGCGTCGAGCCGGTTGTCTTCGCCCGCCAGGGTCTGCTCGATATCGCCGATCGCGCCCGCATAGCCGGCCACCAGCTCTTCGATCTGCCCCGCGTCGAGCAGCGTGGCCGCTGCCGGCGTCGCCGCAAGTGCCTTGGCCAGCCGCCGTTCGAAGCGCAGCCGGCACCATATCGCCGCGCGCGCCAGCAGCGGCGTCGGCCCGGCACGATGGCGATGGCGGACACAGGCGAGCAGCAGCGCATAATTCGCGACTTCGCCGATCTGAAGATAGGCCCATTGCTTGGCCGCATTGGGGCCGCCCAGTCCCAGGCCCGAATCAAGGCAATGCGCCCAGATGCTCTGGCCTGCGCCGCGCAGCTCCTCGGCGAGCACCGGCTCGCCCAGCTCCTCGGCCATGAAACGGCCGAGCTGCTCGGGCAGATGGATCAGCCGCGATCCGACATGCATGTTCATCGGCTCGGTCGGGCCTTCGAAGATCCTGAGCACCCGTGTGTCGCGCAGGATCTGCGGCACGATATTGGTCTCGACAAAACCCCGGCCCGCCAGCTGCTGCATCAGGCCATCGGCGGCCCGCCAGGCGAATTCGGGTCCGGCCGTCTTGCAGACGCAGAACAGCTCGGGCGGAATGTCGATGCCGCGATCGAGCCAGGCGCCGACGCTCTCCGTCAGCGCGCCGATCGCCGTCGCGGCGGCGCTCAGGTCGCTCATCCGCATCAGGCTGGCCGGGTTGTCGATCAGCCGCCCGGTCGCGATCGATCGCCGCGTGCCGTGGCGGACCATCAGTTGGAGGCAGCGCTTGATGATGCCGACGCTCAGCGTGCCGATGGTAAAGCGGCCGAACTCCATCGTGTCCATCGCCGCGGCCATGCCGTCGCCCAGGTCGCCGAGCCGGTCGGCGGCGGTGACCCGCACGCCCTCGAGCATCACTTCGCTCTGGACCATCGCGCGCATCCCCATGGTCAGCGCTTCGGGCCCGCTGCGCAGGCCAGGGCTGCCCTGGCGCAGCACGAAGCCGGAAACGCCGCGCGGTGCACCCGGTCCATCGTCCTCGAGCTTGACGAAAGTGTTGATCACGCCCGCCCAGCTCGCTGAGCCACTCCACAGCTTGGTGCCCCAGAGCGACCAGCCGCCGGCACCGTCGGGGCGGCCGATCGAGGCGAGGTTGCGGATATTGGAACCGGCATTGGCCTCGGTCATCGCAAAGGAGGCAAGCTCCCGGCCCGGCGCGAGGATCGGCAGGAGTTGGTCGCGCTTTTCCTCGGTCGCGAAGCGCAGGATAGGACGGATGCCGAGCCCGTTATTGACCAGCACGAACGACGCCAGGGTCGTGTCGATCGCCGCGATCTGCTGGACGATCGCACCCAGCGCGCTGTTGCTGAGGCCGAGCCCGCCATAGGCCCTGGGTGCCTGGAGGCCGAGAACGCCGTGATTGCCGAGATCGAGCACGACATAGGGGGGGATCGAGCGCCGTTCGTCCATCAGCCGCGAGTTGAGGCGTTCGCCGGCATAGGAGCGGAGCCAGTCGAGCAGGTCGTCTACCGCCGCCGACTCGCCAATCGGGTTTTGCGTCGCTTGCGGCGCGCTGTGGTGGAGCGGTTCGGCGGCGCGCCCAACGCCTTTCACGGCAGTCAATTTGAGGAACTCCGCTTCAGGGCCTGCCGCATCGCGCAACCTGGGCGCAATCCAGGTCAGGACGGACGGCAAGGTGCCGGCCAGGAAATCACGGCGGCAGCCATGGCGTTGTTTCTTGCCGCTATGTGTCTTCGGAAGGCCGCGCGGCCCGAGCAGCACGACCGCCGACACTTCGAGATCATGCTGCTCGGAGACCGCCCGGCGGATCGCCCGGAGAATCCTGTCGCCCGTGCCGCCCTCACTGTCGCCATCGAGCGTGCGCAAGGCACTGCGCCGGACCTCATGCGCGACGATCAGCCGCGGCTCGCCCTGCACCTCGACGGTGAAGGCAGCGCCGCCACCCGGTTCGAGCGCCGGATCGCAGCTTTCGACCGCAAGCTCGATATCCTCGGCGCCATGATTGACGCCGCGAACGATGATCAGATCATCGATCCGCCCAAGCACGAACAGGCTCTCGTCCAGCACTCCGCCGAGATCGCCGGTGCGCAGGAAATCCTCTCCGTCGCCGCCGGCGAGGCGCGCGTTGAACTTCTCTCTTGTGGCTTCGGGCCTGCGCCAATAGCCGGCGGCGATCGAGGGGCCGGAAAGCCAGATCTCGCCGATCCGCCCGGGCGCAAGCTGCTCTCCGGTTTCCGGATCGACCACCAGCACGCGCGTCGGCGTTTCAGCGCCGCTCGACGACACCAGCGCCCGGCCCGGGTCGTCCCTGCCGACGGGAATCAGCCGGCCGTCGATCAGCCCGTCATGGGTGACCGTCACGGTGGTCGGCACCCGATCGGGCCCCGAGGTTGTCGCCACCAGGGTCGATTCGGCCATGCCATAAGCGGGGCACATCGCTTCAGCGCGGAAGCCGTACGCGGCATAGGCTGTCGCAAAGGCCTCGATCGTGTCGGCGCGGACCGGCTCGGCGCCGTTGGCGACCACGCAAAGGCTGCTCAGGTCGAGCCCCTGGCGCTGCTCCTCGGCAATCGCAGCGCAGCTTTGATAGGCGAAATTGGGCGCGGCCGTGTGCGTGATGCGGTGGCTGGTGATCGCTTCGAGCCAGGTCAGCGGCCGCTGGGAAAAGGTCGCCGGGTTCATCAGAAAGCCAGGGCAGCCGGCGAACGCGGGCTGGAGGCAGCCGAAGATCAGCCCGAGATCATGATAATGCGGCAGCCAGGACAGCGCACGGCTATCCGGCCCGACCTGCCATAGCGCGGCCAGGTCCCGCGAGTTGGCCATGATGTGGCGATGGCGGATCGCGACTCCCTTGGGCGCTGCGGTCGATCCGGAGGTATATTGCAGATGGGCAATGTGATCGGGCGTGATTCCGGGATCATGCCACGCGCCCGGGTCAGCCGCGGCGAGATTCTCCGGGGTCAGGATCATGGTCTGCCCGAGCTGCTCGGCGAGCGTCGGCCGCATCTCGGCGGTCGTGAGCACGACAGGCGCGCCGGAATCGGCGGCGACACTTTTCAGGTGAGTCAGCGGGCGACGCGGGTTCGGATAACGAACCGGGACAGCGATTGCGCCGGCGTACAGGCAACCGAAAAACCCGACCAGGAAATCAAGCCCGGCCGGGTAGACCAGGAGGACAGGCGTGTCGGCCGGCATCGCCCCGTCCTGCCCGACAGCCTCGATCAATCGGACCGCGACCTCCCGGGCCTTCCGGTCGAGCTCGGCGTAGGTCAGGCTGGTGTCGCGGCCAGTGCCGAAGGGAAGATAGGTGTAGGCGACTGAGTCCGCATCCGACCTCGCCCGGTCGCGGAGAATCGCCGCGATCGTGTCGGGCGTCGTCAAGCGAGCCTCCACGCCTGCAAGCCTAACGACATGAATTTGCGGGCCAACCATGGCTCGCGGCCGCCGCTTCGTTTCGAAATTGTGACAAAACTGATGTCTTTCCTCAAATTGTCGCCGGCTCGACCCGGTCAAAAATCAGATCAAACGGCGTGGCTGCGGACGAAGCGAAGGCGATGCCGAAAGTTTGTGGTTCCACCGCCCCGCATTTGATCAATCCGTTAGTTCGAACTCGCCAACTTGTAACATTGGAATATCGGTAAGTTACCATGATACTTGTCCAATATAGCTGGTGATGATTTCCTTAAACGCGTGTTGTTGTATCAGCTCAATCCTCAGTCTAAACTTTCGATATTGCAGAGAATCCAGCGATCACCTTAGCTTGAAAGCTGCCGCCACCTTCTCAAACTGCAGCCAAAGTGGTTCGAATAATTGTATTGAACCGTAATTCTTGCAATTCTAGGATGAAGGCCCCGGATCATAAGGAGGAGGTTGTTATGTCCAGCGAACAAGCAAAGAATGACGCCAAGGAAAGCAATAAACTGAAGGCCAAGGCCGAGAAGGCCTCCGCCAAGCAGCAGGCGAACAAGGAAGAGCACAAGGCCAAGGCCAAGGCCGAGCACAAGGCGGCTGCGAAGGCGCAGTACAAGGCAGCAGCCAAGGCCGAGCACAAGGGGCCTGCCAAGATTCAATACAAGGCAGCCGAGAAGGCAAAAGCGCATCAGATGGCCGGACATTGATCCGACATTTGAATGTGACGGTTCGTCATCCGTGAGAAAATTGACGGCGTGGCGGATCGTGCGTTGAATGTCTTGATTGATTGATATCGTCCGGCACTATTTCGGATAGGTGGCGTGGGCCGGACAGGGCAACTGTTCGCGCCCACCGTCCGACGCCGCGTCGCTCGCATACTGATTATTTTTCGTAATTCGGTCGCTGAAGGACTGTCGCCGATGTCGCCAGCGGTCTGGAATAGGTGCCGCACCGGATATGGTTGCAGCCTGTGTCACCGGCTTTCGAGCGCCATGATCGCCAGCCATGTTTGATGCCCGAAGCCCGCTCACAACCGGGCGCGCCGATTGCGTCGCCTGTGGTCGATCGCACATCCTGTCGGCAAGAACCGAGGCTTGCGATTGCGATCGCCGGGAGAATCTGGCGCTGCACTACAGCCTCGACGCGGAGACCGGCAGCGCCTTGCGCGGCAGCCTCGCCGGAAATGCCCCGTCGCTGTGGCGCTACGCCCCACTTCTTCCCGTCGAATCGCGCTTCGCCAGCCGCTTGCAGGTCGGCTGGACTCCGCTGATTGACTGCGGCCCCTGCGGCTCGGCCCACCTCTTCCTGAAGGACGAAACCCGGCTGCCAAGCGGCTCGCTCAAGGATCGGGCAAGCGAAATGGTCGTCGCGGTCGCGGTGGCGCACGGCATCGATCAGGTCATCGTCGCCTCGACCGGCAACGCCGCGGCATCGCTTGCCTGTATCGGCGCGGCCGCGGGCGTTCAGGTTACGGTCCTGGTCCCGGCGACCGTGCCGCCGGCCAAGCTCGCGCAGATCGTCGCTTATGGCGCCCGCGTCCACCGAGTCGCCGGCCGTTATGACGATGCCTTTGTGATGGCCGGGAAGATCGCCGAGGCGCAGGGCATCATCAACCGCAGCACCGGCCTCAACCCCTTCACCCGCGAGGGCAAGAAGACCTGCGCGCTCGAGATCGCCGAACAACTCGGCTGGCAGGCGCCCGACTGGGTGATCGTGCCGACCGGCGACGGCAATATCCTGAGCGCTGTCTGGCAGGGCTTCAGGGAATTGGCGGCGCTGGGCTGGCTCGAGCGGATGCCGCGGCTCGTCGCGGTTCAGTCAGTCGCGTCGCGCTACATCACCAGCGTCTTCAACGGGGAGGAGCCGCGCTCTGCCGGCAATGGCGAGACGATCGCTGACAGCATCACCGTCGGCCATGCGCGCGACGCCACCGCGGCGCTCGCAGCACTGAACGAGTCGGCGGGCGTGGCGGTCACGGTCGACGATGATGAGATCATCGCCGCTGTGCTGGCGCTTGGCGCGCGGTTCGGTATGTTCGCCGAGCCGTCGAGCGCAGCTGCCTTTGCCGCGTTCGAGCGGCTGAACGAGGCGGGGCGGTTCGCGCGGGGCGACCGTGTGGTGTGCCTGATCACCGGTACCGGGCTCAAGGACCTGCGCCCTGTTCTCGCCGCCTCGGCGCTCGATGCCGAGCCGGCGGTCGATCCGGCGGACTGGCGGAGCATCGTGCCCGTGGCGGCGCAGCCCGTCGAACCGGCCGCCTGCGCATGATCTCTCCATCAACCCCTGGTTTTCGATAGGATCGGCGGCCTTGTGTGGCATTTGCGGCGCGTTCAGCCTCTCCACCGGCAGGCCGGTCGCGGAGGCGGCCATCGGTGCGATGAGCCGCACCATCGCGCATCGCGGTCCCGATGATGACGGCCTGTTCGTCGAGGGGCAGGTCGGCCTTGGATTCCGCCGGCTCAGCATCGTCGATCTCGCCACCGGCAACCAGCCGATTCCCAACGAGGACAAGAGTATCTGGCTGATCTGCAATGGCGAGATCTTCAATCACCGTGAGCTGCGCGACGAGCTGCGCGCCGGGGGCCATCACTTCCGCACCCGGTCCGATGCCGAGGTCCTGATCCATCTCTACGAGGAGATGGGCGAGCGGATGCTCGAGCGACTCAATGGCCAGTTCGCCTTTGCTTTGTTCGACAAGGCCCGCAACCGGCTCCTGCTGGCGCGCGACCATTTCGGCGTCGCGCCTCTGTTCTACACCATCGTCGACGACACTTTCGTCTTCGCCTCCGAGGTGAAGGCGATCCTGGCCTATCCCGGAGTCGAGCGCAGGGTCGATCTCACCGGGCTCGATCAGATCCTGTCGCTGCCGGGCCTGGTCAGTCCGCGCACGATGTTCGAGGGAATCCACAGCGTGCCCCCCGGCTATCGGCTGATCGTCGATCACCACGGCGTCGACTCGCGCGCCTATTGGGACCTGGTCTATCCGCCCGAAGGCGAAGTGGCCGAGGCGCGCTGCGAGAATTCCTATCGCGAGGAGCTCGAGGCAAGCCTGATGCGCTCGGTGCGGCGGCGCCTCCAGGGCGAGGTCAATGTCGGCGCCTATCTCAGCGGCGGGCTCGATTCCTCGCTGGTCACCGCGATGATGGCGGCGAACACCACCAACCAGGTCCGCACCTTCTCGATCAATTTCGGCGACCGCATGTTCGACGAGGACCGGTATCAGAAGATCGTCGCTGATCATGTCGGCTGCCTGCACAACCAGGTCGATCTCAAGCTCGATGCCATCGAAAGCCGCCTGAAATCGGCGATCTGGCACTCGGAATGCCCGATCAAGGAATCGTACAACACTGCCTCGCTGAAGCTTTCTGCGGCGGCGCGCGCGCATGATGTGCCTGTCGTCCTCAGCGGCGAGGGCGCCGACGAGTTGTTCGCCGGCTATATCGGCTATCGTTTCGACGCCTTTCGCCGACAGCGCGGCGTGGGCGCACCGCTCGAACGGCGCGAGGCCGAGCTGCGGCGACGGCTATGGGGCGACGAAAACGTCTTCTACGAAAATGATCTCGCCCGGCACGAGGCCGAGCGGGAGCTGCTATATGCGCCCGGGATCCGGGAAAGCTTCGGGACGTTCGAATTCTCGCGCTCCGGCGTCGTCGATACCGATCGGCTGAAGGGTATCCACCCGCAGCACCAGCGCGCCTATCTCGACATGAAGATCCGCCTCGGCGACCATCTCGTCGGCGATCATGGCGATCGCATGCTGCTGGCCAATGCGGTCGAGGGCCGCTTCCCCTTCCTCGATATCGAGATTGCCGATCTCGCCCGGCGGCTGCCGCCCGACTTGAAGCTGCGCAACCATGTCGAGAAATATATCCTGAAGGAGGTCGGCCGCTCCTATCTGCCGCCGTCGATCGTCGATCGCGAGAAATTCGCCTTCAACGCGCCGGGCAGCGCCTATCTGATCCGCCAGGGGACTGACTGGATCCAGGACATGCTCTCCCCCGAGACGATCCGCCGCCAGGGCTATTTCGATCCGGTGCGGATCGAGGCGCTCAAGCGCCGCAGCCTCGACGAAGAAGCTACTCCGGGCGGCGGCAACGAGAATGACGTGCTGATGACGGTGCTGACCTTCGGCATCTTCCTCGAGCTGTTCGACATGCCCCGGCTCGGCCATTGTTGAGGATGTCGGTAATGGCCCGCAACCCCCTGTCACCAATCGACCGCCCGCCCTTCGTCATGGCGGTCAGCGGTACGTCGGGTTCGGGCAAGAGTACGGTGATCGACAGGCTTGTCGACCATCTCGGCACGGCGACGCGGCTGCATTTCGACGACTATATCGTGCTCGGCAACGACGTGGACGAGATCGGCGCCTGGCTCGAGAGCGGCGCCGATCCCAATTGGGTGAAGACGCCGCGTCTGGTCCAGGATTTGAGCGGGCTTGCCGCCGGCGGTCCGATTGCCCGGCCCGAGGGTGCGGTGCTCCACCCCGCCCCGTTCATCATCCTCGAGGAGCCGTTCGGCCGCGCCCGCGACGAAATCGCGCCGTTGATCCATCTCGCCGTCCATCTCGACGTGCCGCTCGACGTCGCGCTCAGCCGCCGCATCCTTCGTGCGATCAGGGAGCAGGGCGAAGCCGAGGCGGCAACCCATGCCGAGCTGGTCACCGATATCGAAGGCCAAATGCGCGCCTTCCTGGGCGGCGGACGCGACGCCTATCGGGCGATCGACCGCTCGGCGCAGCAGGCGGCCGATCTCGTTCTGGACGGCTTGCTGCCGGTCGACGACCTCGTCCGGCTGATCCTCTCCGAGATGGAGCTGCGGTGATGACTGACAAAAGGGGGAGTTTGTAAAGGCATGAGCATGCGAGAGTTGCAGACCATCGGGGTGGTGGGCGCAGGCGTGATCGGCTCGGGCGTGGCGCACCTCTTCGCCCAGTCGGGGCATGACGTCGTCCTGGTCGACAGCGCGCTCGGCCAGCTCGATGGCGCGCGCCAGTCGATCCGGCGCAACGCGAAGCTTTACGGGTTCCTGCAAAAGACCGCGGTCACACCCGACGAGGTGATGGCCCGGCTGACCTTCGCTGAACATGTCGGCGCGCTGTCGGGCGCTGATTTCGTGATCGAGAACATCACCGAGAATTGGGAGAAGAAGCGCGCTGTCCATCTCCTGATCGACGAGGTCGTGCGCGAGACGATCCCGATCGCCGCCAACACCTCGGCCATCCCGATCACCCGGATCGGCGGGATCGGCCGGCACCCCGAGCGGGTGGTCGGCATGCACTTCATGAACCCGCCGCCGGTTATGCCGATGGTCGAGATCATCCGCGGCGCACGCAGCAGCGAGGCGGCGCTCGCTGCCGCCCGCGCGCTGGTCGGGCAGGGCGGCAAGCAGTCGATCACGGTCAATGATTCGCCCGGCTTCGTCACCAACCGGGTGATGATGCTGATGGTCAACGAGGCGATGTTCCTGGTGCATGAGGGCGTCTCCTCGTCCCAGGATGTCGATCGGCTGTTCAAGACCTGTTTCGGCCACAAGATGGGTCCGCTCGAAACCGCAGACCTGATCGGCCTCGATACCGTCCTGCTGTCGCTCGAGACGCTCTACAACGAGTTCAACGACAGCAAATACCGGCCCTGCCCGCTGCTCAGGCAGAAGGTCTATGCCGGCACGGTCGGCCGCAAGAGCGGCGAGGGCTTCCATCGTTACGACGAGCCCTGAGGCCCGGGATCCAAACAACTTCATCAAACAGTGGGGACAGAATATGGCAGATACTGAATTGATCGACACCATAGGGGGCTTCATGTCGCGCGCCTTCGAGGGGCGTGAGATCGGCGTTGACGAGGACATCTTCGAGGCAGGCTTCGGCAATTCGATGTTCGCGATGCAGCTCGTCAACTTCGTCGAGCGCAAGTTCGGGATCGAGATCGACAGCGAGGATCTCGAGATCGACAATTTCCGGACGATCGGCCGGGTTGCGGCGCTGGTCGAGCGCAAGCGCCTGGTCTCGGGATCGGTCTGAGCGGCACATGACACTCCAGGAGCCAGTGACGGAGGACGAGGCGGCGTGCGGCGAGCGCTGGCGCGCCTTTGCCCTTCGCCATGTCGCGCCCTTCGCCGACGCGATCGACCGCGACGAGCGG
Organism: Sphingomonas oligophenolica; assembly: GCF_039522915.1. Classification (NCBI taxonomy): domain Bacteria; kingdom Pseudomonadati; phylum Pseudomonadota; class Alphaproteobacteria; order Sphingomonadales; family Sphingomonadaceae; genus Sphingomonas; species Sphingomonas oligophenolica. The sequence continues at coordinate 7,944 of NZ_BAAAEH010000049.1, read as the reverse complement.
ATCCCCCCCGAGGTGGTCGCCAGCCTTCGGGAAGCAGGCGCCTTCGCCAGCGGCTTCCCCGAAGTTTTTGGCGGCACGCCCGGCAGCGATCGCGATCCGGCCGGCGCGGCGATCCGCCATGGGCTCCTGCACGAGGCGCTCGGCGCGGCGAGCGCTTCGGTGCAGGGGCTGGTCAACGTCCATCATATGGGCGGCAGCGCAATCGCGCGCTGGGGCACGGCGGCGCAGAAAAGCCACTGGGTGCCTCTGTTGACCTCGGGCGCGCAGATCGCTGCGCTTGCCATCACCGAGCCCAATGTCGGCAGCAATGCAGCCGCCGCTGAAACCCGCGCGACGCGCGATGGCGAGGGCTGGTCGATCACCGGCACCAAATGCTGGATCACCTGCGGGCAGAGCGCTGATGTCTTCGTGCTGGTCGCCGGTTCCGACGACGGGCCGACCACCTTCATCGTGCCGCGCGACTCGGAGGGCCTGACCGTTGAGCCGATCACCGGCATGCTCGGCTGCCGCGGCTACATGATGGCCAGGCTCCACCTGCAGGATTGCCGCCTGCCGGCCGAAAACCTGCTTGGCCGGCCCGGCTTCGGCGTGTCGCATGTCGCCTCGACCGGGCTCGACTCGGGCCGCTACAATCTCGCCTGGGGTTGTGTCGGGCTGGCGAGCGCCTGCCTCGACGCTGCCTTTGCCCATACCAGGGCGCGCCGCCAGTTCGATGCGCCGCTGTCGAGCTTTCAGCTCGTCCAGCAGCTGATCACCCGGATGATGACTGATGTGCATGCGGCGCGGCTGATGTGCCGCGAGGCAGGGGTGATGCGCGGGTTGCGCGACCCGCAGGCGATCAAGCAGGGCGCGATGGCCAAATATTTTGCCTCCACGATGGTCAACCGCGTCGCCAGCGACGCCCTGCAGCTCCACGGCGCGCAGGGCTGCGGGCCCGACCTTCCGCTCCAGCGCTACTTCCGCGATGCGCGGATCATGGAGATCATCGAGGGCACGACTCAGATCCTCGAGGGGCTCATCGCCCGGCTCGGCTATCAGGATCAGGCGCTGTGAGCGAAGCCATCCGACGCAGCTTCGCCCTCGGCAAGATCAGCGAGGGCGGCGTTCGTGCAATCCTTGACGGGTTGCGGACGGTGGGCGGTGATATCGGCGAGGTCGCGTTCGAGCCCGCGAGCGGAGAATTGACCGTCGCGGTCAGGGACGAGGCAGCCGCCGAACAGGTCGAGGCGTTCGTCTCGGGCATGCGACGGACTCAGCGGTTGATCGCACGGAGGATCCTGCGCGAGTCGAGCGTGTCGGGCAGGTCGCACGGCTGCACCGACGCCGAGCTGGCCGCCTCGCCCGATATCCAGCTGATCGGCGAAGGGCTGACCGGGCTGCGCGGCCCGCTGCTCCAGCTGTTCCGCTTCTTCGAGCGCAGCTTCAAAGCGCTGGCCGACGATTTCGGCGCGGAGGACAACCACTATCCAGTGATGATCCCGAATGCCTTGCTCGCCGAGATGGGCTATTTCGGCCATTTCCCGCAGCACGTCACTTTCTGCTGCCATTTCCCCGACAGCCTGCCGGTGCTCGAGGCGGTCGCCGCCGAAGCGAAGCTGCCCGCCGACGCCGAGGCGCTTGGGCGCCAGTTCGCCGGTCGTCTCGCGCCCCCCGGCCATGTCCTGACGCCGGGCGTATGCCTGCCCTGCTATTCCCAGCAGCGCGATCTCGTGCTGGCGCCCGGCGAAGTGCGCACGCTGACGATGCAGAATCACGTCTTCCGCTACGAGGCGAACAACTTCAGGCCGCTCGCGCGTGGCTGGGATTTCACCGTGCGCGATATCGTCTTCTTCGGCAGCAATGCCGATCTCATCCGCAAGCGCGCCGACGTGATGGAACGCATCTTCGCCTTTTGCGAGGAGCTCGATCTCGACGTGACGCTCGAGCTCGCCAACGACCCCTTCTTCCTCGACGCGAGCCGCGACAAGGCGATCTATCAGCGCATGGGCGAGGTCAAATACGAGCTGCTGTTCCGCCTCCCGCTGCGCGACGCGCCGCTCGCGGCCGCCTCCTTCAACCTGCACCGCGACTTCTACACCAGCCTCTACAATGTCCGCCACGCCAATGGCGATCTCGCCGAAAGCGCGTGCATGGGCTTCGGCTTCGAGCGCTGGCTGTACGGTTTCGTCTGCCAGAAGGGCCTCGATCCGGCGCACTGGCCGGCGCGGGTCACGGCTGCGCTCAGCTGATCAGGCGGCGAGCAGTTGCTCGACCGTCATGGCGATCCGCAGCGCGGGCGTTGCCTCGCCGTGGCGGGTCGCCAGCGCGAGCCAGTGCAGGCCGTAGCGCTCGCTGTGCAGCGACCAGGCGCCTGTCGGGCCATGCGCCTCGGGCAGCGCGATCAGCCGGGGCATCTCGCCCCGCAGCACGATCTGCTTCACCGGCAATGACAGGCCGAGCCCGATCGCCTTGGCGATCGCCTCCTTCGCCACCCAGATCCGCAACAGCCGGTTCGGGCGATCGGCGCAACCCTCCAGCTCGGCCAGCTCCTCGGGCGCCAGGACGAGGTTCGTGAAGGTCGATTCGTCGGGCGCGCGCGCGATGCTTTCGGCGTCAACGCCGATGTCGCCGCGCCGGCTTACCGCAACCGCCACCAGGCCGTCGGTATGTGACAGGTTGAAACACATGCCGTCGAGCGACGGGTCGAGGCTCGGCTTGCCATAGGCGTCGGCCGCGAACCGCCATGGCCGCTGCACTCCCGCCACCTGGTCGAGCGCGTGGCGCAGCAAGGCATGGGCGGCGGCATAGGTCAGCCGGTCCCGTTCGAACATGAAGCGTGAGGCCCGGTCGCGTTCCGCCTCATCGAGCCGGGCGAGCAGCCCGGACAGATGAGGCTCGTCTCCGGGGCCGACAGTGCAGAGGAAGAGCTGGATCGCCACCGGCGCAGAATGGCCGAAGATCGCGCCGGCGGCCATGAGGTTTCGCCGGCGATTGCGGGCCGGATTGTAGCGTGATAGCCGGGCAATACACTGGAGATTACCCCATGCATCTTTCCCGACTTGCGATTGTCCTGTTGCTCGGCGCGTCGAGCGCCGCCCTCGCCCGGAACGCACCGCCCACGCCGGCCCAGCCCCCGGCGCCGAAATATGGCAGTTGGGGCGTCGATTATGCGACGATGGACCGCAATACCAAGCCCGGCGACGACTTCTTCGCCTATGCCGAAGGCAGCTGGCTCAAGAACGCGCCGATCCCGGCCGACAAGTCGCGGGCGGGCTATAATTACGAACTGCCCGATCTCGCCGAACGCGACGTGCATGCGTTGATCGAGGAGGCAGCGAAGCAGGCCGATGCGGGCGCCTCGATGCGTCAGGTCGGGGATTTCTATGCCGCCTGGATGGATCAGGCGACGATCGAAGCGCATGGCCTCGCCCCCGCCCAGCCTTATCTGGCGCGGATCGCGGCGGTCGGCTCGACCAGGGAACTCGCGCACCTGATGGCGGAGACCGGCTATGCAGCGCCGATCGGCATCGGGATCTCCGCCGACGATGCCGATCCCACCCGCTACACCGTCACCGCGGGGCAGGCGCGGCTTGGGCTGCCGTCACGCGATTACTATCTGCTGCCCGGCGAGAAATATGTCGGCATCCGCAAGGCGTATCGCGATTACATCGTCACGATCCAGCGGCTCGCCGGTATCGCCGAACCGGAGGCCAAGGCCGATGCGATCATCGCGCTCGAGACGCGGCTGGCGCAGGACCAATGGACCCCCGAGCGCCGCCGCGATCCCAAGGCGACCTACAACCCGATGAATCGCACCCAGCTTGCCGCGCTCGCGCCGCAGTTCGACTGGCCGGCAACACTTGACCAGCTTGGCCTGAGCGCCATGCCGACAGTGATCGTCCATGAGCCGAGCGCGGTCGCGGCCGCCGGGGCTCGGCTGGGCGACGTGCCGCTCCAGACCTGGAAGGACTATCTCACCTTCCGCTTCGTCAGCGATCACGCCCAGTTCCTGCCGAGGGCGTTCGACGATGCCCGCTTCGCCTTCTACGGCAAGACGCTCAACGGCGTGCCGAGCCAGTCCGAGCGTTGGAAGCGCGGCGTGCGGCTGATCGACAATGCGCTCGGCGAGGCAGTCGGGCAGCTCTATGTCGCGCAGCACTGGTCGCCAGAGACCGACCGCCAGTCGCAGGAACTGATCGCCGATCTGCGCGCCGCCTATGCCGACAAGATCGACCACGCATCCTGGATGGACGCGCCGACCCGCAAGGAAGCGCTGGCCAAGCTCGCCAGCTTCGATCCGCGGGTCGGGCATCCCGTGAAGTATATCGACTATGGGAAGATGGCGGTCAGCCGCAGCGATGTGCTCGGCAATGCGATCAACGCCGAGCAGTTCGACTGGGACCTGCAGGTCTCGCGGCTCGGCAAGCCGGTCGATCGCAGCCTGTGGGGCATGACCCCGCAGACGGTGAATGCCTATTACGACCCGACGATGAACCAGGTGACCTTCCCGGCCGCCATCCTCCAGCCGCCCTTCTTCGACGCGGCCGCCGACCCGGCGGTGAACTATGGCGAGACCGGGGCGACGATCGGCCATGAGATGGGCCATGGCTTCGACGACGAGGGCCGGCAATATGATGCGCAGGGCCGGTTGCGGGACTGGTGGACCAAGGATGCGGCCGACAAATACACTGCCCATGCCCAGATGCTGGTGAAGCAGTTCGACGCGTACGAGCCGATCCCCGGCACGCACGTCAAAGGCCAGCTAACCCTCGGCGAGAACCTCGCTGATCTTGGCGGGCTCGAGGCAGCCTATGCCGCCTATCGCCGCTATGTGTCGCGCCACGGCGAGCCGCGCGTGATCGACGGGTTCACCGGCGACCAGCGCTTCTTCATCGCCTATGCACAGAGCTGGCAGGGCAAGGCGCGCGAGGATGCGCTCAGGGCGCAATTGCTGTCGGATCCGCACAGTCCCGAGATGTACCGGGTCAACGGGATCGTCCGCAACTTCGACCCCTGGTATGCCGCGTTCAACGTGAAGCCGGGCGACAAGCTCTATCTCGCCCCGGCCGACCGGGTCCACGTCTGGTAAGGCGCGATCAGCCGCGCAACGCGGCCGAGATCGCCTTCAGCCCATCCTCGAGCTCGTCGGCGGTCGGCCAGCCATAGCCGAGGCGGAACTGCGTGTCGGGCTGCTCGAACCAATGGCCCGGCCCGACATAGCAGCCATGCTCCTCGAGCAGCCGGCGGTAGAAGGCGTCGGTGCCGCCGGGCGGGTCGGCGCGCATGCGGGGGAAGCAGACCACGCCGCCCTTGGGCGGCACCCAGTCGAGCAGTTCCTCGCTTGCCATCCAGGCGGCGACACGATCGCGGCGGCGGCGCATCTCGGCGAGCGTCGGGCCGAGCAGGGCATCGCGTCGGCTGAGGATCTGCTCGCCGATCCACTCGTCGATCACGCTGCCACAGATGCTGATCTGCTCCTTGGCGGCGAGGAAGCGTTCCTGGAGCGCCGGGTTCCGGGTGGCGATCCAGCCGATCCGGATGCCGGGGACGCCGTACGCCTTGGAGAGCGAGGCGACGCTGATGACATGGTCGCCGAGGGAAGCGGCGAAGGGCAGCGGGCCGTCGAACGACAGGTCGCGATAGGTCTCGTCTACCAGCAGGATGCAGCCATGCGCCGCTGTGAGGGCGACCAGCGCGCGCAACTCGGTCTCGTCGAGCATCGTGCCGGTCGGGTTGTGCGGGCAGGTGATGCTGACGATCCGCGTTTGTGGGGTGATCGCCGCCTCGATCGCCGTCGGGTCGATCCGGAAGCCGGTTTCGAAGCCGAGATCGACATGAGTGACGGCGCAGCCGATCGCGCGGGGCGTCTCGAGGTTGGTCGCGTAATTGGGGCGGATCACGACAAGATGGTCGTCGGCCGAAAGCAGCGCGGTCGCGATGATGAACAGCGCGCCCGCCGCGCCCACGGTTACCAGCACGTCGTCGGCGGCAACGCCGCCGCTCGTGTCGGCGATCAGCCGCCGCAGCCCCGCGCCGCCGCGATGCTCGCCATAGAGCAGGGTGAGGTCGGGGATGGCCAGGCCGAGCCCGGCGATGCTGCGATCGGCGACCGAACTCTCCGAGAGGTTGTAGCGGATGCGGCCATAGCCGAACTCCTCGGGCGATTCGATCTCGATCGGCATCCGGGCGTAGCGCATCGACTTCCCCTCAACAGGTTCGACGCGGTGATAGCCGGGGCCGCCCTTCGGGGCAAAGGGCGGCCCGGGCAAGGTCAGGCGAGCGCCGGCTCGCGGTAGCGCGGCGCCACGTCGCGGCGCGACAGGCCAGGGCCCATGGCGAGGCGGGCCTGGACGAAGGCAGTCCATTGCCCCTCATCGGCAAGCGGCGGGATGGTGACTGTCTCGCCGCGGTCGAAGCCGAGCAGGGCCGCATCGACCAGGTCGCCTGCTTCCATCACCATCTCCGCCGGGAAAGCGTCGACGTCCTTGCCCGAGCGCTCCCAGATCTCGGTGCGGGTCGCGCCGGGCAGGACCGCCTGGACCCGAACGCCCTTTGGCTCGACCTGGCTGGCGAGCGACTGGCTGAGGTTCAGCACATAGGCCTTCGAGCCGCTATAGACGCCGTCGAACATCTCGGGCGCCAGCGCGAGCACCGAGGCGATGGTGATGATCGCGCCGGTGCCGCGCGCGACGAACGCCTTGCCGGCGGCGCTGGCGAGCAGAGTCGGCGCGGTGATGTTGAGCGCGATCAGCTGTTCGATCTGGTCGGTGGCGCTGTCGAGCAACCCGTTGTTGAGCGACATGCCGGCATTGTTGATGAGCATGGTGATCGCCGGGTCGGACGCGAGCCGGGCTTCGATCCGGGCGAGGTCTGCGCGATCGGTCAGGTCGGCGGGAAGTACCTCGACGGCTACCCCCGTCTGGCCGCGCAGCGTCTCGGCGAGCGCTTCCATCCGGCCGGCATCGCGCGCGACGAGGATCAGGTTGAAGCCGCGGCGGGCGAGCCGGTCGGCATAGACGGCACCAAGCCCGGTCGAGGCGCCAGTGACGAGGGCAGTTGCGAAGGTAGGTTCGGGGGCGGTTGTCATGGTCGATCTCCTGCGACTCGGCGTCCACCGAGTGACTTGCATATTGATAGTGATGTGGCTATCATTATGCAATGGACACCGAGAAATATGGCGACGGCCCCTGCCCGATCGCGCGCGGCCTGTGCCGCGTCGGCGATGCGTGGAGCATGATGATCCTGCGCGACGCCGGCAGCGGCGCGACGCGCTTCGACCAGTTCCAGAAGAATCTGGGGATCGCGCCCAACATATTGACCCGGCGCCTCGCCGCATTGACCGAGGCCGGGCTGCTCGAACGCCGCCGCTACAGCGCGCACCCGCCGCGCGACGAGTATGTGCTGACCGAGACCGGGCGCGACTTCCTGCCGGTGCTGTTCGCGTTCGGCGCCTGGGGCGGGAAGCATTTCGGCGATGCGCCGGTCAGCCATCTGGTCGAGGCGGTGAGCGGCGCGGCGATCGATCCGGTGGTGGTCGATCGGGCGACCGGTTTGCCGCTTGCCGAAATGGCGCTGCGGATCGAGCAGCCGGCGAGCTAGAGTCGAAGGCTATGCACAATGGTCATGCCGGACTTGTTCCGGCATCCACCGCTCGACATGTCTATCGGCGTCTTGTTTTGCGGAACGGTGGACCCCGGAGCAAGTCCGGGGTGACGCCTTGTTAGTTGGTTCGTAGCGCCTCCGCCTGCGCCTTCTCGCTGTTCCCCGCTGTTATCGCCGCTGTTCTTCGCTGTTATCCCGCTGTTTCCCGCTGTTTTTGAGAAAATATTTTTTCGCCGCTGTTATGTTGGATTTTCGATGCCGTTTTTGTGCCATGTTCCAAGGGTTTGACGGCGTTCCCGCGTAACCGGGGCAGATTTCCGGGCGGGGTCTTTTCAAAAGGGTTGGGTTGTGATTCACCCTGCT